>JBCCHL010000104.1:0-16504 GCA_039028775.1 Pseudomonadota bacterium
CTACGCTCGGTGGCACCGCCTCCGGATTATCGACCGACGCCGACATCAACACGTGGGAGCTATTTACGCTCAGCGATGTCGTGATCCCCACAGGAAGACGATATTTGTTTTTTGGAATTAACGATGATGCTCCCCCTTTCAAAACGCCATGCCCTGATTCGCACGCACTGAGTACAACCAGCTTAGCCTTAAATTTTAAATTTAAGATATCTAATGTTTCTAATTTGCCATCTGCCAACTCGATGAATGAAAACAGTGGGTTGTCTTCTCGAAAGTACGCATGAGCAGCGATATGCACGATTTCTGCGCTAAGCAATCGACGGCGTACTGATTCCGATGGCCACCTCCGTCGCCTGGGGGGTGATCCTGGCCACGGTGGTAACCTTGCTCGTTGTGCCCGCCGGTTATCTGATTCTGGAGGATCTGAGTCGGATCGGCGAAAAACGGGACCCGGAGACCACGCCGGAGCCCCAGCTTGGTGGCTGAACTCGACAACCCGACCGGAGAACAACATGTGCCGCAACATCCGCACGTTGCACAACTTTGAACCACCCGCAACCGACGCGGAGATCGAGGCCGCCGCGTTACAGTTTGTGCGCAAAATCGCGGGCACCCGCAAACCATCCCAGGCGAACGCAGCGGCCTTCGACGCGGCGGTGGTCGAGGTCACCGCCAGCGTCACGCAACTGCTCGCTAACCTGACGAGCGCAGCGCCGCCGAAAAATCGCGAGGAGGAAGCCCGCAAAGCCAAGACGCGCAATACCCGCCGCTTCGCTTGAGCCCACCAGACGCGCTGGCAAGACGCCGCCGGGATTCGTATAGTGCGGCGCGTGAGAGGGGGAGTCCGAGAGAGGGGAGATATGTTGATACGCGAAGATCTGACCAGCGCGCACAATGCCGTATGGGACAGCCTACCCCGGGCCGGAACCTGGCTCGACGCCGAGACCCGCATAGCGCTCGCGTGCGAGACGCGGGCTTGCCGCGCGTGCGCGCTGTGCAAAGAGCGCAAAGCCGCGCTGTCGCCGTCCATAGAAGGCGACCACGATGTCGCCTGTCCCCAACTACCAGGGACCCTGATCGAGCTGGTGCACAAGCTGGTCACAGATCCCGGACGAATCACACGCCGTTGGGTGGACGCTTTATACGCCCAGGGTCTGCCTGACACACACTACGTCGAAGCCGCGGCGCTGGTCAGCAGTGTGCTGGTGGTCGATACTTTTCACGCGGCCCTAGGTATGCCCTTGCGGGCGCTGCCCGAGCCGCGCGGAGGTATTCCGACCGCCAACCGTCCACGCACCGCATGCGACGAAGGTGCCTATGTGCCAATGATCGCCGCCGACGCCTTGGTCGACGATTACATCGATTTATACGCGACCGATCACTGGGTGCCCAACGTACATCGCGCGTTCAGCCTGGTGCCGGATGCGACCCGCCTGGCCGACCGGTTGATGGCCAGTCACTACCTGCCTTACGAGCAAGTGCCCAACTACACCGATGCCGACCACCATCGAGCCATCGACAAAACCCAGATGGAACTGATCGCCTCGCGCGTCTCGGTGCACAATGATTGCTTCTACTGAACTACCGCTCATGCAGCGCTGCTCCGTGTGGGCGGCTTGGAATGCGAACGCGATGTCGACTTGAGCATTGTGGCAGGCACCGAGCACGATGGGGGGGTGCCCGCCGGTGCTGCACTGTTGGCGTTCGTGGATGCCGCCATGACTTGTGACCCAAACCAGACCGCCGATGTCCGGGCAGGTCTGCAAGCCAAGCTAAGCGACGTGGCGGTTGTCGATGCGGCAGCGGTGGCAGCGATGTTCCAGCTCAACACCCGTGCAGCCGATGCGGCCGGCATCGCGATCGAAGCCGCGACCCTTGAGGGGCGCAGCCAACTCGGCGACAGGTTCGGCATGGCCCAACGCGCTGACGGTAGGGCTCCCTAGGGCCCTCGACCGGCAGCCGCTTCTGCGGCGCTGGCGGATGGCCCCTGTTCCGTCCCCGGCGCAAGATGGACGCGCTCCGTACTGCGGCCAAGCATGCGCCGCGAGTATGGCGACACGAGTGGTATCCACAGAACGGCACGAGGAAATCGCAACCCCTAACCGAGCGCCTAGCCTGGCTGATCACCAACCTTAGGCCGGTTGTTCCACTGCTGACAGCGCGCTGATAACTATTCACCGGCGGGCTGAGTCGTCGTGCGCTTCACATATCCAGCACCGGGAGGCTGACAATCACCTCGGTATTGCCTGGGTGGCTGTTGATGGTGATCTCTCCCTGCAGCCTTTTAACCGTCCCATGCACTGCAGCAAGCCCCATACCCCGCCCCTCACCCTTGGTCGATTGGAAGGGTTCGAACAGGCGATCCCGAATCCCCTCGTCTATCCCCGGACCGTTGTCGGCGACGCAAACTTCCGCATGCCCGTGGCATCGACGCACATCGATTTTCACCTGGCCTTGATCCATGCCAACAACCGCTTCGACAGCATTTTTGAGCAGATTGGCGACGATCTGATGCAGTTGCGCGTGTCCAGCCAATACCGGCAACGCGGCTGAGGGATAGTGCGCTACCAACTCCACCTCCTCGCGCAAACCTCCCCACACCAATTTTTGTATACGTTCCACCTCCTCGGCCAGGTCCAATCGTTCCGCAGGTTCATCTATACCCACAGCGAAAGCATTAAGCTGCGCTATCAAGCGCACAGCCTGCTGGGTCGAAGCGAGCACATCTTCGAGCCGCTCCCGTTGCAACTGGGCGACCTGGGATTGCAGGACCAGTTCGGTATTGCCGACGATCGGTAGGAGCAGATTATTCAAGTCGTGCACCACCCCGCCGGCGAGGCTCCCGAGACTGCGCAACTTCTCGTCCTGCGCCCCCTTCTCCAGCAATTGCTGCTTCTCACGCGCGGCGCGTTGTGTCTCCGCAATGCTGGCTAGAGCATCCTCGCGCAGACGCAGATAGAACGCTTCGCGTTGCCAGCGCACCGCCAGGGTGAGGACGATCACCGCTAACCCCCCGACCAAGATCAGTGCTTGAAGTCCAACATCGACGCCAAAGCTGAATCGCGCCTCGCCCACCACCACGTTCAAGCCATTGCCGAGCAGCACCAACAACGTCAGTTTCAAAGGGATCGGCACGAGCAGTGCGCACACCATCAACAGGAAGCTGGGAATGGTGTAAACCACGTCACCGGTATGCTGCAGGAGCAGGACGTTGGACGCCGTATATGCGAGTCCAATCGAGTAGAGACCCACGACGGGCTGCAGCCGGCGCAATCGCATGCCCAGAGCGCAGGCCCCACACAGGAGGAGGAGCCCAAAGTGACTCAGACTGATCCAGATGTCGAAGGGCACCGGTATGAACAGCACCATGACCAGCGGGACGGCGACCGCAGCCGCGCCAACCGCCGTAACGACTCTTGCGGTGTGTGCAATTGGCACCGCCATCGCTTCATCGGCCCATACCAGATTGGCAAAATTCCCTGTTTCTGACCCCTGGGAACCTGCCTGCCTCACCCCGACAACAGGTAGATAGGTGGTATTTTTAACATACTTGCGTACGTAGCGTTTCTCTCTCGTCCAGAACGTAAATTAACATATCATGGGCACCCGGAAGCAAGTTTCGATACCCCCGTCCGGCCCCGCCTAGGGTATTTGCACTAGCAAGCTGGAAGAAGAAGCCCACGTCGAGCGAGCGCGCTGCAGTGTCGCCCGCACCAGCTGCAACGGGTCAGCGCTTTGGTAGATTGCGATACGGCGCGAGGTGTTGGTCACATCCTTGCGGCCGTCGAAGACACTGAGAAGAGTTGAACACCACCGCCTCGATGTCGTTCTCCGAGATCGAGACCGAAAGCGCCAGGCCACCGCCGAGGCTGTGACCCGTCACCAGAACCTCACGCCCGGTGTGCGGTTGATAAGTATTGGCCGAATCGGCCACCGAACTGCCATCCAATCCGACGCGTCGCCAACCCAATTCCTCGAGCGGAAAGCGGCAGCTATGTCTTCCGCGGTGTGCTCTAGGTGCATCAGCGGTCGGCTCGATGGTATGGTCGAGGTTCACTCTGGTCTATTGATGCTTCCAGCTGGCTCCAACTGCAACGGGTGCATTGCGAGATCCACCAATGGGTGCAGCGAAGCACCGGATTACTGCTGTCAGCACACCGATTCTCGCGTACAGTCACGTCATCACTTCCAACCCAGCATTCACGATGGCCTCGGACCCACCCTGGCACGCGCAGATACGCACCACAACCGCCATGGCGCGCCGCATCGCCCGTGATCAGATGGGCTTGCCCACCGGGCACCTCACCCCCCTCGGCGAGGGCTGGGATTTCATCACTTTCCTGTGCGACGACACATGGGTGCTGCGCTTTCCCAAACGCGCGGAGTGTGAGCGCGTGCTGCTGCGAGAACGCGACCATCTAAACACCCTGGCGGGGCTGCCGCTGCCTGCCGCGATTCCGGGGTTCGAACATGTCTGCAGTCCCAGCGATCTCTTCCCCTGGCATTGTGTGGCCTACCGGAAACTCCAGGGTGAGCCGCTGATCGAAGTACCCCACAGGCTAACCCCGGAGCTGGCGCACCAGGTGGGCGAGTTTCTGGCCGTCCTGCATGCCGCCGACATCCCCCGCCGATCCTCGCCCTGGGAAGCGCTCGAGGACAATTGGCGCGAGCGCGAGTTTCTTGCCTCAATCGATGCCTATCCGCCGGAGTTGGCCGTCGCGTTCGAAGCGTGGTTGGCGCAGACAAAGGTAACGCCGCCCGCACACAGCGAGACCTTCACCCATAACGATCTGAACGCGGAGCACATCCTGGTCGATGCAGAGCGCGGCGGTTTGACCGGCATCATCGACTGGGCGGACGCTGATCATGCGCCGCCGCTGAGCGACTTCATCGGTCTGGCCTACCTGGGCGACCCCGCAATTGTGGACGCCGCCTTGGACGCCTATGGGCAAATCCCCGACACACAAGCTCGCGCGTGGTTACACGCCCAGGCACTGGGCATGTGCATCGGCCAGATTCACTACGGCTTCCGCGCCGGCAAACCAGCGTTGCTCGAGCCTGCCGTCGCGGCCGCGCGCCGGCTGTTCGCCACCATGCCTTAGCAGTCCTGGACGACAAAGCCAAGAGGCAGACGATGGCGAGTGCCGTTATGATAAGTTCCAAGCGTGGGATTGAGGGGCATGTAGCGTGAACAGCAACGCAGTATCGCTAGCGGGTACGCCGGCGGCCAGTCCGCTGGGTTATTTCAGTTGGACCTTCGGCCAGGCCGCGAGAGACCCATACTACATCCTGGTGATCATCTACATTTTCTATCCCTACTTCAGCAACACGGTGGTGGGCGATCCGGTCCGCGGCCAATCCCTCATCGGCTACATCACCGCTGGCGCCGGGTTCATCCTCGCACTGACCGCCCCGTTCCTGGGTGCGATCGCTGACAAAGACGGGCGACGCAAACCCTGGCTGGTCGCCATGGTCGTGATCATGACCGCAGGCGCGTTCTGCCTGTGGTACATCAAACCCGAGGGGCAGGGCGGCATGAGTCTGGGGCTTGCGCTGGTGGTGCTGTTCATCATCAAGATCTGTTTCACCGTGTCGGAGGTATTTCACAACGCGATGCTGCCGTCGATCGCGCCGACCCATCGCGTCGGCCTAATCTCCGGCCTGGCATTCTCGCTGGGCAACGTCGGCGGCCTCTTGTTGATGCTGTTTGTGCTGTTCGCTTTTGCACTGCCGGGTGCCCAACCCTGGGCCTTCCTGCCGGCCGATCCTCTGTTCGGTATCGATAAAGCGAGCCACGAGCACGACCGCATTGTGGGTCCAATCGCAGGGCTATGGATGATCCTGTTCACGCTGCCGGTACTGCTCTTCACGCCGGACGGCAAAGCCTCCAATGCACGCATGTGGACCCTCGCCAAAGAAGGCGTTAAGGATGTGGTGCAGACACTCAAGCACGTGCGCCATTACTCCAACATCGCCCGCTATCTGCTGGCCCGCATGTTTTTTATCGACGGCATGGTCGGGGTGCTGACCTTCGGCGGCGTCTACGCCTCGGGTACATTCGGCTGGGACACCACCACGCTCCTGATGTTCGGCCTCTGCACCAGCGCGTCAGCCATGTTCGGGGCGTACATCGGTGGACGCATGGATGACCGCGTCGGTTCCATGCGTGCCCTACAGATCGCCATCGGCACCAGTTCCCTGGTGCTGTTAGCCCTGGTCTCAGTCGAGCCGGATACCATCCTGTACGTCATACACGTCGGCACCGAACCGGTCTGGGACTCACCTTACTTTGCCACTGCACCGGAGATTTTTTACTTCTGTACCAATCAGGTATTCGCGATGTTTTTTGTGACCGGTCTCTCGGCCTCGCGCACTTTGATGGCACGGCTTTCCCCACCGGAGATGGCGACAAAATTCTTTGGCCTGTTCGCCCTTTCGGCGACGGTCACCGCGTTCCTGGCCCCGTTGCTGGTAGCCACCGCGACAGACCTGTTCAACTCGCAGCGGATCGGGTTCGGCTCACTGGCCAGCTTGATGATCATCGGTGCGGTTTTGCTGTTCAAGGTCCGCGAGGAACAAGCCACGGTCGCCGGGGCAACTCCCCAGGCGGCTTGAGGAGACACGGACAGATGTGGTGCAGATATGCGTTGCTGATCGTTGCCTTGACCACTGGCGCCGAGGAAAGAACCTATTTCAAGAGCGAGGTTGCGGGCTCGGAGCTACCCTTCAGCGATGCCATCTTGAGCGGCGACACGCTGTATATCTCGGGCAAGGGTGGCATGATTCCCGGCACGCGCCAGGTACCAGAGGATCCGGCTGAAGAAGTGCGCCTGTTGATGGGTGACTTCAAACGCACGCTCGCGCGGGCGGACATGACGATGGACGATCTGGTCGCGGTCACCGTGTACTGCCCGGACCTGAGACTGTACGACGTGTTCAACGAGGTCTACCGTAGCTATTTCAAAGACCGCTTTCCGACCCGCGCGTTTGTCGGCTCGGGTCCACTGCTGTTCGGGATGCGCTTCGAGATGCAGGGCATTGCCGTGCGGCGCAGCCCGTCGAGCGAGACACGACAGCAGCCACCGACCCTCTAGCTCGGTATCAAGATACCTTTTCGAGGGGCGGCTGACCCAGCGCTTCGCGATAGTTGGTGTGGAAGTGATGCAGCGCCGGTTCGTTGCGACCGAAGATGATCTCCTTGAGCATGCCATTCTCAGCCGCGCGCTGCTGCATCTCGCCCATATAGTAATCTTCCATCTCGATGGTGCTGCGAAACACTTCAAGCGACGCCTCGAGCCCAGCCAGGCCGTCCGCGCCACTGCGCTCGTCGTGGTTGTAGACGTCGCTCATGTTGCGGCCTTCGGACTTCTGGCGCTCCGCGAGCTCGAAGACCTCCTGCGTATAGTAGAAGCTGATACGGGTGATTGAACGCCCAGGCTTCTCAAAGTCCGGGTAGATGCGGATCAGCGTCGTATTGGTGGGGCTGACCACCAGCTGGATGTTCGGAAACAAGTGGTACAACACAAATGTAGCGCTGCTGATATTCCACTCTGCTTCGGGGAGTTCCCGCAACGCGTGGATGCCATGATTGGCGGTCACAAAGCGATGATGGCGGCCGAACTCTTTGAGGTGTTGATTATTGCCGATGTAGAGCCTTCCGAGCGTGTCTTTGTGCAGCTTGCCGAAATGATAGGTCTCGCCAAACGTATCGTTCGCAAATTTCCAATTCAGCTTCATATCGATGGTGGTCGCACCGGCGAAACCCTGATTTTGCATACCAAATCCGGCTAACTCCGCGGCCAGTTCGTGACCCAGCAAGTCATCCACATCGAGATGACCATCGATCTGCGGGTGGACCCACAGCAGCCCATCGCGCTCGACTGCCGGCAGCTCCAACAGGCCGTGGCACGACTTGTCTACAGATCCAAAATGATCCTCGTTTGGGATGTTGACCAAGGCTCCGGTGTTGGCGTAGCTCCAGTGGTGGAACGGGCACATGAACACCGACTTCTTGCCGCGCTCTTCGTCCGCCACTTTGACTGAGCGATGTCGGCAGGCGTTGAGAAACGCGTGGAAGTGACCTTTTTTGTCCCGGGTGGCAAGTACCGGCGTACCAAAGTCATCCAGCGTAAAAAACGAACCGGGTTCGGGGAGATCGCTGGATAAGCCAATCAACTGCGGGTGATTCTGGAAGAATTGCTCGCGCTCCTGTGCGGCCTGCGCACGACAGACGTAAGACGTTGTGGGCATCTTGTACTGCACCCCGGCGTCGATGTTCTTGCCCTCATCGAGCTGTTGCATCAACTCTTTGAGAATCTCTACCTGTACCGTCTGTTTCATGATACTTCCTCCCACAAGGTATCGCGCGTAACCATCTTCCAGTGTAGAGCAAGCGCCACGCTAAGTCAGCAGCCGTAGAAACCGGCCGCGCAGCCCTGCCAGCGCGGCATGTTGGCGCTATTGTGCGGGCGCGATGTGCAGCACCCCTTCATTGAGCAGGCTATCCACGTCCCGGTCCGCAAAGCCAGCTTCGAGCAGGATTTCGCGACCATGCTCGCCCAGCCGCGCGGCCAGCTGTTCCGTGTGTGTCGGCGTCGCCTCAAAGCGCGCTGCGGGCCGCGGCTGGCGAATGCGGCCGAGGCCGGGATGATCATATTCGGACAGAATTTCATTCACCTGCACCTGCTCTTGAGCAATCACTTCAGGACGGCTCAATACCGGTGCGCTGGGCACTTCGCACTCATCCAGGCGCTGCAGCCAGTACGCCGAGGTATTCGTGCGCAGCACCTCGGCCGTGGCCTCGAGACGGGCTGCGACGTTCATCGAGCGGGCGCGCGGCGTCGCGAAGCGCTCGTCGCTCAACCATTCCTCGCGATCCAGTGCTTTGCACATCCCGCGCCATTCCGCATCGGATACGGCGCCGGCGGTGATGTAGCCATCGGCGGTCTCATAGATGAGGTCCTTCGAGCGCTGCCCGCGCTTCACGCGGTCTTCTTCCCCCACCATGGTGAGGCCGGCCAGACCCTCGTTCCACAGATAAGCCACCATGACGTCCAACATCGCCAGACGCACGTGCTGACCTTCGCCGGTGCGCTCGCGGGATAACAAAGCGGCGGTGATCGCCTGCGCCGCTGTGATGGCCGTGGTCTTGTCCGGGATGACCGTACGTATCATGCGCGGGCGATCATGCTCGTCCGTGGCCTGCAGGTCGGCCAATCCGGAGAGCGCTTGTATCACAGGGTCGTACACCCGCTTGTGAGCGTAGGGACCTTTCTCGCCAAAACCGCTCATGGACACATAGATGAGCCGGGGATTGATCTCGCGCAACACCGGCTCGCCCAACCCCATGCCATCGATCGCCCCTGGGCGGAAATTCTGCACAAAGACATCGGCATCAACGGCCAGACGTTTGATCGCCTCAATCGCTTTGGGCGATTTGAGGTCCAGAGAGATCGAGCGTTTACCACGGTTGGACGCGACGAAGCCGGGGGTCACCCCACCGCCGCCCATCGCGCGGGTAATGTCACCCCGCAGCGGCTCGACCTTGATCACGTCGGCACCCTGATCCGCGAGCAGCACGGTTGCCACCGGGCCGGCCAGCACGCGCGACATATCGAGAATCTTAAAGCCGCTCAGCGGTCCACTCATGTTCGTCTCCCAGTCTTACAAGCGCCCGAGTGTAACCTAACGCAGACGGCGCTGGGTGGTTCAAACACGACCGTAACGAGAAGCTCGATACCTGCTACACCCAGCGCGCGTAACGGTCGAGACGCCGCAGCGTGGCATCCTCGTCTTCCGGGGGCACCTGAAAAATAACCCGCTCGGCGCGGGTATCGCGGCATCTCATAACCACGTCATCCTTCGGCGGGGCCGCGAATATGGAGATGCCGATGCTGTGCGGGTCACGGCCCGCTTCCTCCGCGAACGCATCGAGGCGTGGAATGCGCGCGACGATGGCATCCACATCAACGGTGATCGGTAACCAGCCTTGCGCATGGCGGACGACGCGGCGCAGCGTGTGATCGGTCGCGCCCCCGAGATACAACGGGGGATGGGGTACCTGCACCGGCTTGGGCCAGGACCAAACCGCTGCGAAATCTTCGAACTCGCCATGAAACGACGCTCGCTCTTCGGACCAGACGATTTTCAACGCCTGCATCTGTTCTTCGAGTTGCTTGAAACGCGACGCGTAGACGACCCCATGGTTCTCCATCTCTTCGCGATTCCAACCACCACCCAGCCCTAACAGCACTCGGCCGTTGGACACATGATCGAGCGTGGCGACGGTCTTGGCCAGGGTCAGCGTGTGATGCTCCACCGCTATGCAGATGCCGGTAGCAAGCTTGAGTTCACGGGTCACCCCTGCGGCTATGCCGAGGGCCACGAACGGATCCAGGGTGTGGCTGTATTCACGCGGCAGTTCACCGCCCGCGGGGTAAGGGGTCAGCCGAGCGGCAGGGATGTGGGTGTGCTCCGGCACCCATATCGAGTCGAAGCCGCGCTCCTCAGCAGCAACCGCCAGCCGATCGATCGGCATCGAATAATCCGTGCAGAACGGGAAGAGACCAATGCGCATACGTTAACCCTTAAGCGGTGCACAGCTCGCAAGATATCGCGTGCGGCCCGTCGGTGTACATCCCGAACATCGATCTAAGGTCGTACCTGCTCTTCGCAAAAGAGCATTCCCACACCCAACCCGCCGAACAAGCCTGAATGCGTTCAAAACCGCTAACGTGTTCACATGCGCCGCCTGACAGGTGCTCTCCTGACAAACCAGGCCACCAAGACAGGGAACTTACCCCGAGCTTTCGCCACCCGGGCAGAGCCAGAAAATAGGCGGAAATCGGGCCAGGAGATTCCAACTTTGAGTGTTAACATCTATCAACCGAACAACAAGAAAACGACACGGGAACTCCCCATGCCAGGAAAACCCGCCGAGCGAGCGAATCGTGCACCGGTTGACCCACCTGTATTCTATGGGGCCGTTGTGTCCCTGGTGGTTCTACTCGCCTTCGCAGCAATCGCGCCGACCAGCACCGGTGAGGTTTTTGCCACCGTGCAGAACGCCATCGTCGCCTATGGCAGCTGGTACTACGTACTGGTGGTCGCGGTTATCCTCGTGACCATCTTCGCGCTGGCTTTTACCCGCTATGGTGAGATCAAACTAGGACCCAATCACGCGGAACCCGAATACAGTCTGCTGTCCTGGTTCGCCATGCTCTTCGCCGCGGGCATGGGGATCGGGCTCATGTTCTTCGGCGTGGCCGAGCCGGTGAATCACTTTCTCTCGCCCCCGCTTGGCGAGGGAGGCACGGTGGCGGCCGCCGAAGAAGCGATGCGGCTGACCTTCTTCCACTGGGGACTACACGCTTGGGCGATCTATGCGATCGTCGCGCTCATCCTGGCTTACTTCGGTTATCGCCACGACCTGCCCCTCACGCTGCGTTCAGCCCTCTATCCACTGATCGGTGAACGCATCTATGGCCCCATCGGCACCGTTGTAGATGTGTTTGCGATTCTGAGCACAACCTTCGGCGTGGCCACTTCCCTTGGGTTCGGCGTCGAACAGATCAACGCCGGCCTACACGAGCTCTTCGGCATCCAGAAATCCACCGGGGTGCAACTTGGACTGATCGTGTTGACCACTCTGCTCGCCACCGTCTCGGTAGTGCTCGGTCTAGATGCGGGGATCAAACGCCTGTCGGAGATCAACATCGTGCTGGCTGTGACCCTGTTGGTAGGTATTCTCGCGTTCGGTCCGACCGTGTACCTGTTACAAATGTTCATGCAGAACACCGGCGGTTATCTCACCGAGCTGGTGGGCAAGACGTTCAACCTCTACGCTTACAAACCGACCGACTGGCTCGGCGGCTGGACCATATTTTACTGGGGCTGGTGGATCAGCTGGGCGCCTTTTGGTGGCTTGTTCATCGCGCGCATATCAAGAGGGCGGACGCTTCGCGAGTTCGCATTCGGAGCCTTGGCTGCACCGACTCTGTTCACACTGTTGTGGATGACCGTCTTCGGCAACTCCGCCATCAGCATGATTCTGGACCAGGGCCTGGTCGAACTGGCCAGTGCAGTTCAGCAGGACGAGTCTGTCGCGCTCTTCAAGTTCCTGCAGCAATTCGAAGCGGCAACCCTCCTCTCGGGCCTCGCCATCGTCATGGTGTTCGTGTTTTTCATCACCTCCGCGGATTCCGGCGCGATGATCTTGAACATGTTGTCCTCCAACGGACGCGACGATACCCCGACCCTGCGCCGGGTATTCTGGATGGGCATGATCGGCGCATCCGCCTTGATCCTCTTGCTCGCCGGCGGTTTACCTGCTCTGCAGACAGCAGCTATCGCAAGCGCGCTGCCCTTTTCCCTGGTGATGGTGCTGTCGATCTGGGGCTTTGTCCGGGCTCTGTCCATCGATCATGCAAAGCTCATGACCGTTCACCTCACCTCGATCGCCCCAACCGGTGGATCTAAATCCACCGACTGGCGAGCAAGACTCTCGAGCCTCATGCACTACCCCATGCGCGATGATGTCGAGGGCTTCATTCGCGATACCGTCGCCAGCGCCATGCAACAGTTTGCGGATGAGTTGCGAGGCCACGACCTCGATGTGCGACTAACCCTCGCCCAAGATGGGAGCAATGCGGGCTTGGAGGTCGTGCATGGCGACGAGGTAGATTTTCAGTATCAGGTCGTGATCCGCCCGTACGCAAAACCCGATGCAGCCCTGCTGCCCGATACAGATGGCGACCACAAAGAATATTGTCGCGCGGAGGTGTGGCTCAACGAAGGCGGCCAGGACTACGACGTCATGGGTTGGACCCACGAGCAGCTTATCCATGATCTGTTGGAGCAGTACGAGAAACACCTGCACTTCTTACACCTGGTGCGCTGAGGCACGGCAGCTCAACGCGTCGGCACGGGGTGCGGGGTGCTGCAGAACCCAAGCTAAGTTGGGTACGGCAGATATCTTCACAGATTCTTGACGGTGTGGTGGCGTAATGTTGCGACGATGACCCAAACGTTCGAAGTAGCCCTGTTTCCGATTCCGAACCTGGTTGCCTTTCCCGGCACCATCGTGCCGCTGCATGTGTTTGAGCCGCGTTACCGACAGTTGGTGCGCGATAGCGTGCGCGACGAGCGCATGGTCGCGGTCAGCCATGTGGTGAGTACGATCTCTGCACCCAAGCAGGCAGACGATCTGGAGACAGCGCTGCAATCGAACCAGGCCACTTACAAGCCCTGCCGGGTGTTCTCAGCGGGCGCGTGTGAACTCAAGCAAACGCTGGAGGACGGGCGAATCCTCGCCCACATAACGATGACCCATCGCCTGACGTTAGCGCAGGACATTCAAACCCTCCCTTACCGCATCGCCGAATGCCACGAATTTGAAGACCAACCAGAGACGGATCAGGCCGAGGCCAACAAGCGTCTGCAAACACGAATCCTGGCCCATCTGATCAACCTGTGCAAAGCCGACAGTCCCGATTTTGCCGAAGAGCTGGACAGCAGTATCTGGCGCGATCTAGACCCGGCAGAATTCAGTTTTCGCATCTTCCAGGCCTTGCGGCTCGATACCGAATTCATGCAAACACTCCTGGAAAGCACCAGTCCGCAGGAGCGGCTGGCACGCATCGATCAGGCGTTGCTGCGGGTCTGACCGACACGTCCGACCAAGCCGTTACCCAAGCTGATCGATCTGTGCCTTGATCGATTCCGCTTCCGCTACCAACAGCGCGTTACTGCGAACATCGCCATTACGCATGGCCTGCATCGCGGCCTCCATCTTCTGTTGATATTGCCTCTGCAGTTTCTTCTTCGGATCACGTTTGAACAAGGACATAGATTTCTCTGCCGTTTAAACCAATGAAGGCGCGTTGTTAAAACAACAACGCGCCAGGACATAACCGTGTCTCAGGTGTGTCTCCAGATAGCGGGCGTCAGGGGAGCAGCACGCGGTCTATGACGTGTATCACGCCGTTGCTGGCGCCCACATCTGCCTGGATCACCTTCGCGCCACCCACGCTGACGCCATCCGATGTGTCGATCCCCAGCGTTTTCCCCTGGACCGTCGTTACATCGTCCATGCCCACAACATCGGCAGCCTCAGCCTTGCCCGCTACAACGTGCAGGGTGAGCACCCCGGCGAGCTTCTCGGGTTCTGCGAGCAGACCCTCCAATGCGCCTTCCGGCAAAGCCGCGAACGCCTCGTCGGTGGGTGCAAAAACCGTAAACGGTCCGGCACCGCTCAACGTCTCGACAAGGCCAGCCGCCTTGATGGCGGTAACAAGCGTGCCGAAACCGTCGGTACTACTCGCAACATCGACAATGGTGTTGGATTTGACAGAGCCGCCGGCAAAAGCGTTCGCGGCCAGCAGAAACACGGACACGATCGAACCAATTCTAAGTGCAGGAATCATTGAAATCTCCGTTTGAGTGATTGCCTTATGGCTCAGCCACTATCGCAAGTCGGCTGTGAAGCGGGCGTCGACATTTTGTGAAGGCGGCGTCAATTGTCCGACCATTGCTGACAAATCATCACACACAGACAACAGGCGCCGATATCAAATGCGGATGCTAGTGAGCAGTGCATACATTGAGGACTGGCAAGGTGGCCCGTAGCGCACGTATAGTTACTGCAAAAGTGCTATTTTTTTAGCATTCAAAAAGATCAAAGACGACTCAAGCCACAGGCCGCACTTCTGAGTACATCTGGAGGTGTTCAGTGTCTAAGAGAATCGCAGTGCTCGTTTTGGTGTGGTCGACCACGGTATCCGACGGGCACGCCAGCTCACCCACTCCCAGCGCCCCGCCTGAAGTGTCACCGGTTCAGATCGACGATGGTGAACGCCGCTTGTTGCAATCGCTGCTCGCGCGCCAAATTGAGTTGAACGACGCATGGCAGGCCATCGACCGGGACGCGCAAGAACTCTCCAATACCGTGCGCAGCTTGCTGTATCACCAGCCGAACGCCAAGACCGGAGCGCGCATCAACGATGAGGGGCTGGTGGAGAGCGTCATACCGAACAGTCCCGCAGCCCAGGCAGGCCTAGTGCGCGGCGATCGGATCGTGCAGATCAACGGCATCAGAGCCGGATCGGATCCACAAAGTCGCGCCGCCACGCAAATGGCGCAACAACTGCTGCAGCCGAACACGCAGGTGGAGTTTGGCGTGCTGCGTGATGAGCGTGAGTTCATAACAAGCGTAGCCACAATCGATGAACAGACTCTGCTCGCGCTGCTTCGACTACAGAGAGCTGAGCGCGTCGATCTCGAAGCCCAGCGCCGCGAAAGCATCGATACACGTCTCCGGCTGGAGGCTTATGAACATTTCGAATCGAATCATGTCGCCGCCTGGGATGGACTGCTCCTCATGTCAAACCTGGTGGGGCTTAGGGTCCTGCTGGGCGATGCGCCCACCGTCATGGTCATGGCACACCATGATCGAGATCATCCGCTACGAGCCGGCGATTTTCTGTTGAGCATCAGCAACGAACATCCCGCAGACGCGGCGCACGCCGCCCGTCTGCTCTACGATTGTGAACTCACGGGTTGGGTCAGCCTCGAAGCCGAACGGCGGGGTGCACACATCCGATTGGAAATGCCCTATCCCGATGCCGCCAGAGTGTTGTCCGCTCGCGAATAGCCGAACATCATTGAGGCGTGAGCGTGTGAAGTGCACAACCTAGAGAGGCTAAGCACTACACCCAACAACACCAGCAGATCGCTGGGCGCTATTCGCCAGAACTATCTTGCGACTGGTCTACATGCTCGTCCAGCTCCTCGCGCAGGTCGTTCACCCGCCGCAGGATCGCCAGATCCAGATCGATTTTCTTATCCATCGACGCCACCACGGGCATAAACGTCGTTTCGATCGTCGCGGCCAGGCGCTGCATCGCTTCTTCTACCACCTGCGACGGCTGGTTGACCACCGTCAAGTCCATAGCGGCGATGGTCTCATTGAGCCGGGCCAGTTGTGCGACATACGCGCTGTTGCCGGTGTCCGACAAGCTCTCCAAGGCGGTGTGTATATGCGACAGCTGATTGGCCAGTGCTTGCCCGGCATCGGCGTCACGTCCGCCCATCGATTGGCTGCGCCGAAACTCTTGTCGTATATCCGCTAGGCGCTGGGCGTCTGCTTGGCCAAGCTTGTCACGCATCTCCGCCAGGCGCAGGACGTTAAACTCCGCTTCTCCCGTCAGCAGCTGCGACTCGCCGGCATAGTGATCATCCAGGAGAGCGTCGATCTCGTCGTCGTTCATGACCGGCAGTATCTTCTCGGCCAGCTTGTTCATATTGCGGTAACTGCCTTGCAGCTTGAACGGCGGTTCGGTACGAAACAGTTCATCCATCGCCGCGGACCGAATGTACTCCTGGTTCACTGCCAGGACCACACGCTGCACGGCCTGCAGCTTCTGCAGAACCGTGACGATCTCGTTGGCCTCAGCACCGCTGTAGGCGTGTTTGAAGTCACTGTCGGCAACAGTGCGCCCTGCAGCCC
>JBCCHL010000105.1:0-16480 GCA_039028775.1 Pseudomonadota bacterium
CCTGCAGATCATCACGCTATCGCCCAATCTGACCAATCACATCCTGCCCTATCTCAAAGTGCTGGAACGCATCGGCATCGGCAGCACGGTGCGCACCCTGGAAGTCTCCAACTGGCAGTTTCGCATGCGCTCCGGAGAATTTGACGGCGGGCTGTATTGGTTTATCGCCGATACCACACCGGGGCTTGCGCTGATGAATCGCTTCACGACCGCGTCTGCCGATCAGGAGTACGGGGAGAACTTTGCCAATATCCGCGACCCGGTGGTCGATCACTTGGTGACAAAGGTGTTCACGGCGAAAAATCAGCGCGACTTCTATGCGGCCACCCGGGCCCTGGATAGGGTGATGTTATGGAACTTCTATTACGTGGTGGGGCGCTCCAGGACCAAGCGGGCGGTGGTGTTCTGGGACAAGTTCGGGCGCGTCGAACAGCCGCCGATGAAACGCAACATGAACATCGACACCTGGTGGTTGGACGCGGATAAGGCCCGGCGCATAGAACAGGGGCTGCGTACCGTGACGGGAGCACAATAGTGGGGCGCTACCTGCTTCGTCGTGTGTTGCTGATCCTGCCCACGCTGCTCGGCATTCTGCTGATCAACTTTGTGATCGTTCAATTTGCCCCAGGGGGTCCGGTCGAGCAGGTGCTGGCGCAGGCCGCCGGTGCCAACATGAGTACCACCGCGTCGGTCTCCGGTGGTGAGATGGCCGGTAGCAGCGGCTATACCGGCTCTGAGGGCATCGAGCCTGGCCTGATCGAAGAGCTGGAGAAACAGTTCGGTTTTGACAAGCCAGCTCACGAGCGTTTCCTGCTGATGGTATGGGACTATCTGCGCCTGGACTTCGGGGTATCCTACTTCCAGGACCGGCCGGTGTTGGATCTGGTGCTGGAGCGACTGCCGGTCTCGATCTCTCTCGGACTGTGGTCGTTGCTCGCCATCTATTTGATCTCCATTCCCTTAGGGATACGCAAAGCGGTCAAGAACGGTACCCGTTTCGATGTCTGGAGCAGCGGCGTGATCTTCCTCGCCTATGCGATCCCCGGTTTCATGTTCGCCGTGTTGCTGGTGGTTCTGTTCGCTGGCGGGTCGTATTTCGACTGGTTTCCGCTGCGCGGCCTCACCTCGAGCAACTTTGCCGAGCTGTCCTGGTGGGGGCAGATCAAGGATTACCTGTGGCACATCACCTTGCCGGTACTGTCGCTCACCATCGGCGGCTTTGCGACGCTGACAATGCTGACCAAAAACTCTTTCTTAGAAGAGATCAACAAGCAATTTGTGTTGACCGCGCGGTCCAAAGGGTTGAGCGAGCGCCGGGTGATGTATGGCCACGTTTTCCGCAATGCGATGCTCATCGTTATCGCCGGTTTTCCCGCCGCGTTTGTGGGTATCCTGTTCACCGGCTCGCTTTTGATCGAGGTAATCTTCTCGCTGGACGGCATCGGCCTGCTCGGCTACGACGCCGTGGTCAAACGGGACTATCCTATATTGTTCGGCACCTTGTTTGTGTTCACGCTGATCGGACTGATCATGCAACTGGTGGGAGATCTGGTTTACGTCCTGGTGGATCCGCGCATAGATTTCGAGACCCGCGATGCTTGACGCGCAACCCACAGGTTCCCTCGCACGACGGCGCTGGCAAAACTTTCGTCGCAATCGGCGCGGGTTCTACTCGCTGTGTATCTTTCTCGCGCTGCTGATCACCAGTCTGTTTGCTGAGTTTATCGCCAACGACAAGCCGATCCTTTTCAGCGACGGCGAGCGTCTGTACATACCGGTGTGGTTCACCTACCTGGAAACAGACATCGGTGGCGACCTGCCCCTGGAGATCGACTTTCGTGACCCCCAGGTCCAGGCGATGATCAAAGACTCGGGCTGGGCGATATGGCCACCGATCCCGTTCGCCCACGATACGATCGACTGGAACCTGGGTGTGCCCGCGCCTGCGCCGCCCGATGACCGGCACCTGCTCGGCACGGATGCATTGGCTTCGGACATCCTGGCCAAGTCAATCTATGGTTTTCGCTTGTCCGTGCTGTTCGGCCTCGCCTTGACGGTGGCGGCCTCGCTGATCGGCGTGATTGTGGGTCTGATGCAGGGCTACTTCGGTGGTCTGGTCGACCTCATCGGTCAGCGGGTGGTGGAGATCTGGTCCGGGCTGCCGATCTTGTTCGTGCTGATCATCCTCGCCAGCATGTTTCAGCCCAGCGTGATCCTGCTGCTGGGCATCCTGATCCTGTTCAGTTGGATGGCGCTGGTCGGCGTCGTGCGTGCGGAGTGTCTGCGCGCGCGCAATCTGGAGTTCGTCCGCGCGGCGCGCGCGCTCGGTACGTCTAACTGGGTGATCATGCGCCGCCATGTTCTGCCCAATGCTGCGGTTGCGGCCATTACTTTCATACCCTTCCTGCTCAACGGTTCCATCACCACCCTGACCGCGCTCGACTTCCTTAACTTTGGCTTGCCCTATGGCTCGCCCTCACTCGGACATCTGCTCAGCCAAGCCAAGGCCAATCTGCATGCGCCGTGGATCGGCATAACGGTGTTTGTGGTGCTCGGGACGACGCTCACGCTGCTGATTTTCGTCGGCGAAGCGGTGCGCGATGCGTTCGATGCGCGACGCGCGCTGGAGTGACCTCCGCTTACGCCGGCTTTACGAAGCGCAGGGTCATCCGATCGCTCTCCCCGATGCTGAGATAAGGTTCCTCTTTGCCTGACTGCAGGAATGGTTGCAACGACCAGACGCCGTCGGGATGATCGGTAGTGTCCGCCGGGTTGGCGTTGATCTCGCTGGCAGCTTCGAATTCGAAACCCACCTTGGCGGCGATCTGTTTCACATATTCTTCGGTGACGTAGCCCGTGGTGCGCATGCTCTCCATGCTGGCGCCGGGTTTTGCCCGGTGTTCGACGATGCCCAAAACCCCACCCGGTTTCAGGGCCGCATGATAGGCGGCGAAATATGCATCTTCTGCGTCTGCCATGATCCAGTTGTGCACGTTGCGGAAGGTGAGCGCCAAGTCGATGCTCTCGGCTGGGGCGATGGATACCTCGTGCGGAGGGTTGATATGGCGCACGATGACTTTGGCGAACAACTCTGGCTCGGCGATGATGCGCTCTTCGAACATCTCCAGCACCTTTGGCATGTACGGCAGGATACCGTCCGGCGAGAAGTGTGCAACGTACAGGCGTCCGGCTGATGCCAGGTACGGCGCCAGGATTTCCGTATACCAGCCGGTGGCGGGCAGGATCTCCAACACCCGCATGTTAGGTTGTAAGCCGAAGAACGTCAGGGTCTCAAGGGGGTGGCGAGCAGCGTTGCGACTCTTGTTGCGGGGATGTCGGTGATCGCCCTCTATCAGTTGTTGCAGGGTGGGTTGTGTCATGTTGCCTCTGTGTTTTTCTTGGTGCCGTTCTTGGTGTGTGTGGCGCGGTGACCTATCCACCGCCGTTGCGGAGCACTTTACCGCTGCGTGCGTCCGTCAACTCGTCGTTCGCCAGGATGATCTCGCCGTTGACCAGCGTGTTGCGATATCCAACCCCGCGTTGGATCAGCCGCGGCGCGCCGCCCGGGAAGTCCAGCACGCGTCGCGGCTGGCGTTCTTCGATCCGCTCGATGTCGAGCACGTTGATGTCCGCCTTCTTGCCCACGGCCAGATGACCGCGATCTTGGAGATTCAACACGAGGTTCTGCTTGCCGGTCAGCATGTGGATGGTCTCCTCCAGCGAATAGGTGCCGGTGTCGCGATACCAATGGGAGATGAAGAAACTGGTCCAGCCGGCGTCCATGATCATGCTGACATGTGCGCCGGCGTCACCCACGCCCGGCACCACCCAGTCCGCGGCCATGTAGTTGGGTAACACGCTCAGATCCTCGTTGACGAAACGCAAATGAAACAGACCCTGTCCGGCGGATTCGAGTTGCAGGCGCAACCAGGTTTCGGCGGGGTGTTCACCCGCTTGTTCGGCGAGGTCGGCCAACGACTCGTTCTGGGCGTGGGCGTAGTGCGGGCGGGCGTCATTGCCCATCCAGAACGTCTTGCGGCAGGGCAGGCCGAAGCGAGACGAGGACAGGGTCTGACCGATATGCTCCGCGAGCTCCATTTCCTTGGCCTCTTCGACTAGACGCGCGCGGAAAGCGCTGTCCTGGATCAACGCCAGGCGTTCCGCCACGTCGGTATTGCGCAGGGTGCGCCAGGCCTCGCCTTTGAAGCGCAGCCCGAACAGAATGTGGGTGCTCAAGCCGGACAGGAAGCCCGCCGCGCGCGGTTGGGTGGTGCCGATCACTTTCAGACCGTCCCGCCGCATCGCATCGATCGCGGGCTGGTAAGCGCTGTCGCTGCCCGCACCCGGTAGCCACGGGGCGCTGAACAGCATATGTGTCCCGGCCGCTTCCACCTGGGCGCGCATGAGGCGCATCTCTTCGTCCAGCGGATGCGCCTCGATGACGCTTTGCAGGAACCCACCTGCGGCACCCACTTCGCGCGCGATGGCAACCAGTTCTTCTTCCGGGGCCAGGGTGCCCGGTATCGGTCGGCCGTCCGGGAGGCGGTGGGCGTGCAGGCGGTTGACCGAAAAGCCGACGGCGCCTTCGCGCACCGAGCGCCCTGCCAGGGCGGCGATGGCGGCTATCTCCTGCGCGTTGGGCGTTTCGTCAACCGCGCGCTCGCCCATGACGTAGAAACGCGTGGCAGCGTGTCCGACAAGCCCGGTCACGTTCAGGGTTGGCCGTAGCCGCTCAATCGAATCGAGATACTCGCCGTAGCTGTTCCAGTCCCAGGGTAAGCCCTCGAGAATCGCCTGGCGGGGTATGTCCTCCACGGACTCCATCATGCCGGCGAGGGTGTCCTCGGCGCCGGGCTGTACGGGCGCGAAGGTTACCCCGCAGTTGCCCATCAGGACGGTGGTAATCCCGTGCCAGGAAGCCGGCGTCATCTGTGGGTCCCAGCCGATCTGGGCGTCCAGATGGGTGTGCAGATCGATAAATCCGGGCGTGACCACGGCGCCCTCGGCGTCGATCTCTTGTTGGCCCCGGCCGTCGACCGTTCCCAGGGTGGTGATGGTATCGCCGTCGATGCCAACATCCCCTCGGTATGCGGGCGTCAGCGCGCCGTCGACAATGGTGCCGTTGCGTATCACGATGTCGTGGGCCATGTGTTCTCCCCTTACTGCTCTTGTTATATTACGGTTTGTGCTACCGGGTTCGTGGTTGGCCCCGAGCGATGGTCACGCAACGAAGACTGCGCAACTGCCGCCGTATGATTTCGCGGGATAAATCGCCTTCGGTAGTTCAATCTCGGTGTGCAACTGTCGTCCTCCCTCCCGCGAGCGCCGGAGTAAGTATCGCGTGCTCGGTTGTTCAAGCCAAGTTATATGATGTGTTTGGCGTCCGGTGATGGATGAGCGTATGGTTGAGCCGGGGAGCACAAAAAGGTAGGGGGACGAGTTATGTACGACCTTAAGATCATCAATGCGCGGATTGTGGATGGCCGCGGGGGTGCAAGTTACGAGGGCGATCTGGGGATCAATGGCAACACGATCAGCGCGGTCGGGACAGCGCCTAAGCGGGGGCATCGAGAGATAGACGCTGAGGGGTTGGTGCTGAGCCCTGGATTCGTGGACGTGCACACGCATTACGACGCGCAGGTGTTCTGGGACAAGACCGTCAGCCCCTCGTGTTATCACGGCGTGACCACAATTTTTGGCGGTCACTGTGGTTTTTCTATCGCACCGCTCAGCGCAGACGCCGCACCTTACCTGCTCAATATGCTCGCGCGGGTTGAGGGCATGCCGGTGGCCAGCCTGGAGGCAGGCGTGCCATGGGACTGGGAGAGCTTTGCGGACTACCTGGCTCGTCTCGATGGCAACCTCGGGGTCAATGCGGGATTTATGGCGGGTCATAGCGCGATTCGGCGGGTGGTTATGGGTGAGCGGGCGGTGGGCAACGAGGCCACCGCTGAGGAACTTGCAGCGATGCGCAAACTGCTCGCGCAATCGTTGGCCGAAGGTGCGATGGGCTTCTCTTCTACCGTTGCGATCACCCACAACGACGCAGACGGCCAGCCCGTCCCCTCCCGCCACGCGAGCAGGGAAGAACTGGTCGCGTTGGCGCGGGTGTGCCGAGACTATCCCGGTACCTCGCTCGAATTTCTGCCGGCGGTGGGAGAGTTTTCCGACGAGATCATCGCGCTGATGGTGGATCTGACCACCGCGGCTCAGCGCCCGCTGAATTGGAACGCGCTCTCGGCGGGAAACCCCAGGGTCATGGAAAACCAGCTCTCGGCGTCGGATGCCGCGTTGGCCGCGGGGGGTGATATCCGTGCCCTAACGATTCCGCAACCCATCACGATTCGTATCAATCTCTATTCCGGTTTTGTGTTCGACGCGCTCGAGGGGTGGGCGGATATCTTCAAGTTGTCAATCGCCGAACGGATCGAGCTGCTCAAAGATCCGCAGCGCCGCGCGGAACTGGACCGAGCAGCGAATTCAGGCGGTCCGTTCCGCGGGCTGGCGCGGTGGGAGAATATGACTGTGCACGCGGCGTTCATGGAGAAGAACAAAGCGCTCGAAGGCCAGCGCATGGGCGACATTGCGGCAACGCTGGGTAAAACCCCCTTCGATGCGATGCTCGACCTGGCGATCGAAGAAGGTCTGCGCACGTCGTTTATGCCCACGGGTGGCGATCGCGACGAGGCGTTGTGGCAGGTGCGTGCAGACTTGTGGCGGGATGAGCGCACGGTGATCGGCGCGTCCGATGCGGGTGCGCACCTGGATATGATCGACACGTTTGCGTTCTCGTCACAGGTGCTCGGCAACGGCGTGCGTCGCTATGGTGTGATGGGCCTGGAGGAAGCCGTGCATCAGCTCACCCAGGTTCCCGCCGAGCTCTTCGGACTGCGTAAGCGCGGGGTCCTCGAAACCGGCTGCTTTGCCGATCTGGTCCTCTTCGACCCGGACACCGTCGGGGCGGGCGATGTGCACATGCGTCAGGATCTGCCCGCCGATGAGCCGCGTATCTACGCGGATGCGTATGGGGTGCGCGATGTCTTCGTCAACGGTGCGCAGATCATCGCAGCGGGTGAGCACACCGGCTCCTTGCCGGGTGTGGCGCTGCGCTCAGGTCGCGACACGGACACGCCTCGCATGCGTGGTCAGTAGAGCGGCGCGATGCTCGCGGTGCGGTCCGCGAAGGTCTTCTACGATCGACCACAACTCTGCCAACCGTCGGCGATAGCGCCCGCAAGACGCAACAGTAGCGCCTCCTGGGCCGCCACCATCTGCGCGTAGCCCCGGCCGTCCTGTTGCATGGTTTCGCGCAGTCGCAGCTCGCTGCAGGTTTTAAGCGTCGCGGTGGCCATCAACGTGACCTGTCCGTTGGTATGCCCATGCAGGGTCTCGATGTGAACCAGCGTTTGTTCTCCCGGCGCATCCACCTCGCTCGCGATGACTCGTGCGACGCCTTGTTCCAAAGGTTCGATCCAGCGGTGGAACTGGGCGCGGCGCATCTGGTGACTCGCGGTTTGAACCACTAAACGATCGCTGCGCAGGTAGTCGGACACGGTCACCACCAGGTGTTGCTGTCCGCTTGCGGGAAGATCGAATCCCAACGCATAGCTTTCGGTCTGTGGCGTGGTGGTCACACACCCGCACAGGGCCGCGAATATTAACAAGGCAGCGGGATGTTTCATCGGTCGTCTCCGGGCATGGGGTCGGGCGCGTTGTCTTTGGGCAGGATCAGCAGATTGGGTTGGGCCTGGAGCGTGTCGACCAGCGCCCCGGCCTTGACCGTGGTCTGGCGCAGTTCGTTGATGGTCTGGTCCAGATCCTGGTAGATCGAAGAACCCGGTGTCAGACCTTCGAGGACCTCGTCCAGGCGTGTAACCGCCTCGTTCAGGCGCGTCGGGATGTCCGCGGTCGAGGGATCGTCCAGCATGCGATTGAGTCCCTGCAGTGTGCTGTCGGCGCTCTTCATCGCCGTGCCCACGTTTTGCAGCGCGCTGGTGGCCGCCACCAGCGCATCGTCGACCGGCATAGTGCCCAGTTGGTCGAGCAAGGTACTCACCTGACGCTCGATCTGGGCGATACCGGCGGTGGTGGTGGGTATCGCCAGCCAAGCCTCAGTCTCGGTGATCGTCGCCGCCGCCACGTTGTCGTAGAAGTCGAGATCGATGTAGAGACTGCCGGTGAGCAGATTGCCGCTGGCCAGCGTCGCCCGCAGGCCGTTGAGCACCGCTTGTTCCAGCATCACTTGGCTGGCCTGGATGCCATCCAGCGAATCCTCGCTGTAGCGTCCGGGTTCGAGCCGTATCAGGACCGGCATCAAGGCATGGCCGTTCGAGGTCCACACGGCCTGATCGGCCAGCAGATCGGGCGAGGTATCGATGACCGTGCCCATGCGCTGGCCGCGATAGTCCACCGGCGCACCTTCCACCAGACCGCGGATGGAACTGTCGAACAGCAGCAGGTAGACGGCGCCGAACGCGTAGGGTTGCAACGTGGATGCGCGTTCATTCTCGAACAATCGAAACAGAGCAGCGGGTTCGACGGGGTCGCCCGGGCCTGCATCCGGTGGCAGTCCAAAGGCGATACCGCCGGTGACGATCGCCTCCAGACTCTGCGCCTGCATGGCGAAACCTTCGCTGTTGGCATCCAGGCGTATGCCGCTGGCATTCCAGAAGCGGGTGTTGGTGGAGATCAGATCGTTGTAGGGCGCGTCGATAAAGATGCCATAGCGGGCCTCGCGGGTGGTGACAGAGAGTTCCACGCTCTCGACCCTGCCCACGCGGTAGCCGTTGTACAGGATCGGGCTGCCGACGGAGATCGAGCCCGCCTCAGCGGACGCGAGTTGCAGGTGCACGCCGGGTTGATCAGAGGGAGTCAGCGGCGGCACTTCCAGGCCCACGAATTCGAACCGTTCATCGTCCTGCTGCCCGGGCGAGATCTCGATGTAGGCTCCGGATAGCAGTGTCCCCAAACCCGAAATACCCTGGCTGCCAATGCGTGGGCGTACGATCCAGAACAGAGTATCGCTGCGCAGCAACTCTTCGGTGTTGCGGTCGAGTTCTACCACCGCGGTCACGCTGTCGAAGTCTTCATTGAGATAGACCTGCGTGACCAGGCCCAGGTCGACGGACAGGCGTTTCACGCGGGTCTGCCCGGCGGTCAAACCGTCGGCGTTCTCAAACTGGATTTCGATCGTCGGTCCTTGGGCCAGGGTATCGCTGACCAGCAGCCAGATGCCGATCAGAACGGCCACCACGGGAACGATCCAGATCGGCGCCACGTGTGTCTTCTTGGCTTTGATATCGGCCTCGTAGTCGGCCTGTGCTTCGCTCACCCTGCGTGTTCCTTATCCCAGATCAGGCGTGGATCAAAAGTCTGGGCAGCCAGCATAGTGAAAATCACCACCGCCGTGAACGGCAGGGTGGCGTTGCCCGGTTCAATCCGCATGAGGTTGTCGAGCTGCACCAGGCCGGCCAACAGCGCCACGACAAAAACGTCGACCATGGACCACTTACCGATGATCTCCACGACAAAGTAGACGCGTGTGACCTGTCGACGCGAGAAAGGCTGCGGACTGTAGACCCGCCAGCACAGCCACCCCAGGGAGATCATTTTACCCAGGGGTACGACCACGCTGGCGATGAAGATCACGATGGCGATCGGATAGGAGCCTGAGGACCACAGGATGAGTACACCCTGGGTGATGGTGTTGCCGGTGGTACGCCCAAGCTGGGTGGTGTGCATGATCGGCCATAGCATCGCAGGCAGGTAAAACACAACCGCACACAGCAGCAGAGCTACCGGTTGTTGGATGCCATGATCGGGTCGCAATTGCAGTCGACTGCCGCAGATTGGGCAGCTTGTGTTGTGTTCTTTGTCGATACGCATGCAGGTCTGACAGACCGACCAACCCTGTGCGGCGGCGGAGTCGGCTGGATAGGCGGTCATGCCGGTCGCTCGACGCGGGCTCGCACCATCTGCCAGAGCCCCAGACGGCCCACGCTGTATTCCGAGAGGATCAATGCGACGCCGAATGCCAGCAGGGTCCAAAAGGCGATCCCCAGTTCGAGGCGTGCCAGAGAGGCAATTTTGGTGAGGCTGACGAGCATCCCGACGACGTACACCTCCACCATGTTCCAGTGTTTGATGTGGTAGAGCCAGCGGGCCAGGCGAGGTAACCAAGCAGACGTGCGAGCGCTTTGCGACAACAGGCCTATGCCCAGCAGCAGTGTTAGCCACAGGAGTGGCACGATGATGATGAAACCGAGCACTACCATCCCGAGTATGAATTGGCCGCTGTTCATGAGCGCCCCGCCGGTGTCCCATAAACTCATGTGTGCGCTGCGCCCTTGAGCGGAAAACCCGAGCAGCGGGTATTGCAGCGTCACCCCCATCAGGATAATCGCGGTCACCGCCCACGCACTGGCACGACTGATGGCCTGGGCTATCGGTTTGCCGTCGGTGAGACGATGCCCGCACCGGCGACAGTATGCTTCTTGCAGGGAGGTCAACGATGGCACCTCGTTGAGGCAATCGCAGATCTCGCAGGCCTGTTGTGTGATGGTGCCTGACATCATGCAAGCATAACGGTTTGTCTGCGCAATCTCAGTACCACAGCGATTGCGCCGCGCAAGCCAAGCGTTGGTCATGCTTGAGATGGCGCGAGCGCCTGACGGACAAGGTTGGATAAACCAATCGAACCACAAAGAGGAATACCCCGATGAAGACAATCGCACGTGCGTTTCCGGTAAAGAGCAAAGAAGACATCAAACAATTTGCCAATGAAATCGACCGGGACTGGAGCGAGGCGCAGAAAGCGCTGTTTTTCGAGCAGTTCGGGATCAACGGCTCGGAGCACTGGTTTTACCAGCAGATCGAAGGCAAGGACTATGTCGTCTCCACCGTGTGCGTGGAAGACCCCGAGCGTGGTTTTGCGTTTCTGCAGTCCTCGGACGATCCGTTTGCGGCGTGGTTCCGCCAGCGGGTCCTGGAGATTACCGGCGTCTCTCTAGCCGAGCGTGCGCGCGGTCCGGAAGTCGAGGCGCTCTATGCCTTTCAGGCCAACCCACAGGGCTAGGCTTAGGCTCGCTCCATTCGCGCCGGGGGCGTATGCTTGGGCGGGTAACCTATCAGCGAGGGCGGGATATGAGTGAATCTTCGGCACAAATCAACGACAACGACCACGCAGAAGCGCGCGCAGCGTTGGAAGCGGTGGTGCAGGTCTATTTTGACAGCATGTACGAATCGAGCGCCGACAAGGTCATCGAAGCCTTCCATCCCAGTGCGAAGATCACCGGGTACATGAACTCGGACGAACTCGGCGAAATGACGCGAGAGCAGTTCGCCAAGTTTGTCGCGCGACAAAGCCCCTCTCCGAGGGAGAAGGGCGAGGCTGCCATCTTGGAGATCGTGTCACTGGATGTGGCGGGCGCCACCGCTGTGGCGCGGGTGCGCGATGCCTATCTGGGTATGATGTTTCTCGACACGCTGTCGTTTGTGCTCGAAGGCGACCGCTGGCAGATCTACAACAAGCTCTACCACGTCGAGGGTTCGGCCTGATCTCAAGCCGTACCGGCGAGCGATCAATCTCGCTCGCCACCGAACTCGGGTGTGCGCTTGGCGAGGAACGCCTCGGCGCCGCGCTGCATATTGCGGGGGATCAGCACCGCCTGATGCACCATTTCCAGGTCGAGTTGTTCGCTGAAGGTATTGTCTTTGGCCGCATCGATGGACTGGCGGATGCGTGTGACGGTGCTTGGCGATGAACGTTTCAGCGTGGCGACCACCTGCGTGACCGCATCATCCAATTCCTCGTGCGGCACGCAGCGCCAGATCAGACCCCATTCCTGGGCCTGGGCGGCGCTGATGCGTTCGCCCAGCAGCGTGATGCCCATCGCGCGGGCCCGTCCGGCGCGCAAGGGGATGCTCCAGGTAGCACCCATATCGGGGACGATCCCGAGATTGGGACCGAAGGTCGCTACGAAGAACGCTTTCTCGGATGCGACCGTTATGTCGCACGCCAGCGCCAGACCAAAACCGCCACCGGCGGCGGCGCCGTTGACCCGCGCCACGGTGGGCACGGGGCAATCGTAGAGCGCCCGCATGGCGGTATTGAACGTGTCCTCGCCGCGGCGTTCGGTGGCTTCGGAGCTTGGGCTGGGTGCCGAGGCGTTGTTGAGGTCTGCGCCGCTGCAGAAGCCGCGACCCTCGCCGGTGATCACCAGCGCCCGGATGCTCTCATCCGCACGCACCCGCGTGCAGCCGTCCGTGATGCCCGCCATGAGTTCCCCGGTCATCGCGTTCAGCGTTTCCGGGCGATTCAAGGTGATGGTGGCGACCTGGTCCCGAACTTCGTAACGCACAATAGTTGACTGCGACATTCTTCCTCCCTTCGCGTAGTCTTCACGCTCATTCTAATCGGTGCGCGTCAGCGCTCCAAGCCGACAGGAGCTAGGCCAGATGAGTGACGATGGTGACGTACGTATGGTTCGGGAAGATCACACCCTGGTGATTGAAGTGGATCGATCCGCCAAGATGAATGGCTTCACCCCGCACATGTTTGACGAGTTGTCCAACGCCATGCATGTTTTGGAGGACGATCCGGATTTGTGGGTCGGAGTCATCAGCTTTGCGGGTGCACACTCCACCGCCGGTCTGGATATGCCCAAGTTTTTCGGTCCTGGCGCGCAAGGGCGCGCACAAGATCCCGAACGCATCGATCCGTTTGCGTTGCGGCGTCGATGTTCGAAGCCGGTCATTATGGCGGTGCAGGGTGTGACCTACACCATCGGGATCGAGATGATGCTGGGGGTGGACATTGTCGTAGCCGCGGCAGATTGTCGTTTCTGCCAGCTCGAGCCCAAGCGGGGGCTTGCCGTCTTCGGTGGCGCACACGTGCGCTACATCCAGCGTGCGGGTTGGGGCAATGCGATGTATCACTTGCTGCGCGCGGACGAGTTCGATGCGCAGCGCGCATTACAGCTCGGCTTTGTGCAGGAGGTTGTTCCGGCGGGCGAGCAAGTCGAGCGCGCCAAGGCTTTGGCGCAGGAAATCTGTGCCTGTGCGCCGCTGGCGACCCAGGAAATCAAGCGCGCTGCGTTTGTCTACCTGCAGGAGGGTGAACTTGCCGGCTTCGATGAAATTCCGGCCATGCGCGAGCGTACCTTGAGCTCGGAAGACGCGCAGGAGGGCATCGCCTCCTTTGTCGAGCGCCGCGACCCGGTGTTCAAGGGGCGTTGAGGCGCGAACCTGGGCCGCACCCCAAAAGGCTCAGCCCGAGTTCCCGTGCCGCTCCGTCGGCGTGCGGGCGTACGGGCCCGCGGTGAAGTTCTGCGCCACCTCCGCAGCGCGCAGCGCTCGGTCGAAGATCGCGACGAGGCGAAACTCACCCAGCCAATCCCTGGATGTATTGGTGCTCGCGCTGTTGAACTCGTTGCCCAGTCCAAAGTCGTAACCGGGGTTCCAGTTCGAGAAATCGCCCGCGATCGTCTCGCTGTCCACCTCGACACCATCGAGATAAAGCCGAGCGTCGCCTCCGGCGTCGCGGGTGAAGACCACATGGACCAGGCTGCCAGGAACCGCCGAATTGGCCGCGCTGAGCAAACGACGCGCGGTCCCATTGTTGCCGTTGGTGGTGGTGCGGATGCGCACCTCGTAGCGATTGTCCGCCTGGCCGAGGGTGAAGTTACGATTCGATGCATTGGCCGACAGCGTGACCACACGCGCCGGACCGCCTTGGATTTGCGCCGGGACGACCCAGGCCTCGACGGTCATCGCGTTGCTAGCCACCAGGTCGCTATAGATCTTGCCCGGCCCTGCCGCGGCGCTTACCCGAGTGGTGGACGTCAGGTCGAGGCCACCGCTTGCGGTGCGCGTGGTATTGGCCGGATCTTCGACGGTCAAATCGACGTTGCTGCCCACCCCGGAGGCATCGAAAACGTCCGCGCCGCTGCCGAGCTCGAAGGTATACAGCGTCAACAGATCAGCCGTTACCCTGGCACTCATCTGCGCGGTGATGACGACGTCGTCGCTGCTGACAAATTCGCCGTCGTCGGCGCTGAGGCGCAGCGTGTACACGCCTGAGGTGGAGAACGTTGCCGTGGTCATCGGTTGCGTGGCATCTGCGAACGTGACGCTGCCGGGGCCGGATACCATAGACCAGGTGCTGACCAGGCTGCCGCCGAGCGGGAGACCGTCATCAACCACGGTGCCATTAAGGTCGGCTGCGCTCGGTAGATTCACCACGGCGTCCGGACCGGCATCGACCAGTGGTGCGCTGTTGGGTGGGATCGGATCGACCGTGACGGTGACGTCATCACTGGTCGTGAACTCCGTGTCATCGGCGGTCAGTCGCAGCACGTAGGTACCGTCGGTGCTGAACGAGGCGGTGGTGACCGCCGCGTTGGCATTGGCAAAGGTCACCGTGCCGGGGCCGGAGACGAAGCTCCACTCGCTCGTCAAAGTTACCCCCAAGGGTAGGCCATCGTCGCTGACCGTGCCGTTCAGCGTGGCGTCGGCCGGCAAGGTGACGGTAAGATCCGGACCTGCGTCCGCGGTCGGGGCCTGATTGACCGGCGGTTGGCCCCCATCGCCGGCGTTGAAGTTCTGTGCCACCTCGGCTGCGCTGAGCGCGCGCGCGTAGATGGCGACGAGTCTGAGTTCGCCGAGCCAATCGCGCGTGGCGCTGGTGCTGCTGGCACCAAATTCATTGCCCAGACCGAAGTCGTAGAGCGGATTCCAGTTTGAGAAATCGCCGCCGATATTCGCCGCGTCCGCTTCGACCCCATCCAGATACAAGCGCGCATCGCCGGTCGCATCGCGGGTGAACATCACGTGTACCAGAGTGCCTGGCACGATCGAGCCGGCGGCGGAGCGCAGAGTCTGGTTCGAACCGTTGTTGCCGTTGCTGGTGGTACGCAGCCGCATTTCGATACGGTCGTTATCCTGGCCCAGGGTGAAGTTGCGCTGGGAGGCGCTCGTCGAGGACGTCACGATACGTGCCGGGCCGCCCTGCGGTTGCGCTGCTACCATCCAAGCTTCGACGCTGATCGCGTTGTTACCTTGAGGCGTGGTGTAGACCTTACTGCTGTCCACGCCATTGGATACTCGGGTGGGAGCCGAAAGTTCGAGACCCGAATCCGTGGTGCGCGCGGTATTGGCGAGATCCTCGATGGTGAGATCCAGCGGCGCCCCGACCCCGGAAACATCCGAAACAGTGCTGCCTGCACCCTGGTCGAAGGTGTATAGCGTGACAAGGTCGCTCACCACACGTGCACTGTCATTGACGGTGATCACCACTTCGTCGAACGCGCTCAGCGCGGTGTCGTCGGCCGTTAAGCGCAGGGTGTAGGCGCCGGTCGCCGAGAAGGTTGCGCTGGTTATGGCGTTGTTCGCATTAGCGAACGTGGTGGTGCCTGGACCGCTGATCTGGGTCCACAGCACACTGAGCGTCGAGCCGGCCGGCAGGCCGTCGTCGACGACCGTGCCGTTCAAACTCGCGGCCGCGGGCTGGTTGATACTCTGATCGGGGCCAGCGTCCACTGTGGGCGCTTGATTGACTGGGGCCGGGTTCACCGTAACCGTCAGCTCGTCAGAGGCGGTGAGGGCTCCATCGTCGGCGGTGAGACGCAAGACATAGACGCCGTCGATAGAGAAGCTGGCGGTGGTTATCGCCTGGGTCGCATCGGCGAACGTCACGCTACCCGGCCCCGAGATTGCGGTCCAGAGGCCGGTCACGCCACCGCCGGGGAGCCCGTCATCGGCGATGGTGCCGCTGAGACTGGCAGCGGCGGGGAGCGTCACCGTCTGATCCGGGCCGGCATCCACCACGGGGGGTTGATTGCTCAGCGCCGGGCTGACAGTGACGGTCAGTTCATCAAAACCGGTCAGCGCACCGTCATCAGCGGTCAGGCGTAAAACGTACACGCCATCCACGGAGAAGGTTGCGGTGGTATCCACCGCGGTGGCATCGCCAAACGTGACGCTCCCGGGCCCGCTGATCGCAGACCAGGTCGAGCTCAGCGTACCGCTCGGTAAGCCGTCATCCAGGATGGTCCCGTCGAGGGTCGCTGCCGCCGGCAGCGTGATCGCCTGGTCGGCACCGGCGTCCACCGTAGGCGGTTGGTTGATCGGTGCGGGATCGACCGTGACGGTCATATCGTCGAAGCTGGTCAGCGCACCGTCGTCAGCGGTCAAGCGCAAGACATAGACGCCGTCTACCGAGAAGCTTGCGGTGGTGTTCACCTGTGCTGCATCCGCAAAGGTGACGGTGCCAGGCCCCGACACCGCAGTCCAGGTGGTGGTTAAACTTCCGCCGGGCAGACCGTCGTCCGCCGCGCTGCCATTCAGACTCGCCGCAGCCGGCAGGGTGATCGTTTGATCGACGCCCGCATCCACGGTCGGGGCCTGATTGACCGGGGGTTGGTTACCCGGTCCGGCGCTGTAATTCTGCTGCACTTCTGCCGCGGACAAGGCGCGGTCGTAG
>JBCCHL010000106.1:0-16450 GCA_039028775.1 Pseudomonadota bacterium
CATTTGGTGAACTATATATAAAAATATTTTTATATACAAATTCTGCTAAGGTGCACCTGCACGTATATGTAGCGCGGAATGAAAAACAGGTGACACTGCCGAGCAAGCTACCCGATGTCGGGACAACCATATTTACCGTCATGAGCGCGCTTGCGGCGGAAGAAGAAGCGATCAATCTGTCCCAGGGTTATCCGGATTTTGATGGCCCGCAACCGCTGCTCGACGCGGTGCAGTCTTATATGCGTGGCGGGCACAACCAGTATCCACCCATGATTGGGGTTGCGCCGCTGCGCGCGGCGATCGCGGACAAGGTTGCCGCCTGTTATGGCCGCACCGTAGACGAAGTGGACGAGGTCACGGTGACCGCCGGGGCGACCGAAGCGCTGTTCTGCGCCATCGCGGCGGTGGTGCATCCCGGCGATGAAGTGTTGGTATTCGATCCCTGCTATGACAGTTACGAGCCGGTGGTGCGCCTACAGGGTGGCATCACCCGACACGTGCCGCTGGTAGGTCCGGACTTTCGCGTCGATTGGCAGGCGGTGCGCGATGCGATGACGTCGCGGGTCAAGCTCATCATGATCAATACGCCGCACAATCCCACCGGCGCCATTTGGCAGGCGGAGGACATCCGCCAGTTGCAGGCGCTGGCCGCGGAGTACGAGTTCTTGATCGTTGCGGATGAGGTCTACGAGCATATTGTGTTCGATGGGGTGTCACACCTCTCGATGGCGCGCTATGACGATCTGTATGCCCGCAGCTTTGTCATTTCATCGTTCGGCAAGACCTATCACGTGACCGGCTGGAAGGTAGGCTACTGCGTAGCACCCCCGGCGCTGTCCGCGGAGTTCCGTCGCATCCACCAGTTTGTCAACTTCACGGTGAACACGCCGGTGCAGTTGGGGTTGGCGGATTTTCTGTCCCAGCACCCCGAACATCACGAAGTGCTGCCCATGTTCTACCAGGCGAAGCGCGACCTCTTCTGTGAACTCCTGGCTCCCTCGCGCTTCTCCCTGACTCCGAGCGAGGGGACGTTCTTTCAACTGCTTAACTACGGCGACATCAGCCAGGAAAAAGACTCCGATCTGGCCAAGCGCTGGACCCGGGAGGCCAAGGTGGCTTCCATCCCGATCTCGATATTCTACGAGGACCAAACGAAGGTACCCGCGCCAGTCCTGCGTTTCTGTTTTGCCAAAGACGACAACACCCTGCGCCACGCCGCGGAAATTCTATGCAGCCTCTGAATCTGGCGCTGTTGCAGAGCGCAACCCACTGGCACGACCCGGCGGCCAATCGGGATATGTTCGAAGGATTGTTGGAACAGGTCTCCGCGGCGGCCGATGTGGTCGTGTTGCCGGAGATGTTTGCGACCGGCTTCACGATGGCGAGTGCCGAGGTGGCGGAGACGATGGATGGTCCGACGCTCGCGTGGCTACGTGCACAGACGAGGCGCTTCGACAAGGTGCTGTGCGGCAGCATGGTGGTAGCGGACGCGGGGCAGTACTTCAATCGCTTCGTCTGGGTGACGCCGGACGGCGAGGTGGCGCACTACGACAAGCGTCACTGCTTCCGGATGGCGGGGGAGCACGAACACTACGCCCCGGGACAGGCACGCCCGATCCTCGAGTACCAAGGCTGGCGCATCTGTCCAGCGGTATGTTACGACCTGCGCTTTCCGGTGTGGCTGCGCAATTCAAACGACTACGATCTGCTGCTACTGGTGGCCAACTGGCCGGCGGTGCGTCGCAACGCGTGGACCACCCTGTTAAAGGCGCGGGCGATAGAGAATCTCGCCTACGTGGCAGCGGTGAACATCCTCGGCGAGGACGGGAACGCTGTGCGCTACGACGGCGGCTCGGGCGCGTATGCTCCGGACGGCGGCACCCTGGTCGAGAACGTGGGCGACGCTGTCATTCTGGAAGTCAGCCTCTCAGCGACCCAGCTGCAGGAACATCGTGCGAACTTTCCCGCCTGGATGGACGCGGACGCCTTTCAGATAAACCTCTGATGTGGACAGGAGGGTGGCGCTTGCTGGAGTTTTGCATCTCGACGGCGAGTTGGCGAGAATGCGCGCCGCAAAAATCAAACTTCAACCAAGTTAATGGGGTGCTAGGGTGCAACACGTTGTTAAGTGGTTATCGATCTCTCTATTTCTGTTCGGATGTTCGGCGGACGAGCCATCTTCCCAGGGGACTGACGCCGTCGCAGAGCCGAGCGCTGCGGGTGAAGACACGGCGGCCGCGGTCACCGACGTGGCTGCCGCCCCCGCGGCGCATCCTGGCAAAGATATCTACGACAACTACTGCTTTTCCTGTCACACAACCGGTTTGAGCGGTGCACCGCGCCTGGGGGACGTCGAAGCCTGGGCGCCGCGAATCGCCAAGGGTTCGGAATTGTTGCTGCAATCGACCATCGAAGGCATCCCGCCGGCCATGCCGGCTCGCGGGATCTGCTTTGAGTGTGATGACGAGCAACTCGCCGCGGCGGTGGATTACATGGTGGTCGAGAGCCAGTAGCGATCTGATCGTGCCTTTGGCCACAAAGTGGCGAAATTTGCCGCTGATAAACGGCTAAAAATGTATATAAATCAATGGGTTAAGTTTGGCCTGAGAATTGCTTGTTGGGGTATGTAGGCGTTCGTGCGCCCTTAAGCAAAAAACTTAACGTATTTGGTATTTGGGATAAAGACATGGCCAGAAGACCGCTCCCCGGAGACATCGTATCCCGCCGCAAGGGGCTGGTGATGCACCGTGGCATCTCGCTAGGTGATGGGCGGGTGTTGCACAACACCCCGTTTCGCGGCGAACACATCTGTTCAGAGCATGAGTTCCGTGCCGGCAAGAGCATGTACGTGACCGGCGTTGACCTCGATGAGCGCCGTCGGGCACTGCGCGCTCTGGATGGTGAGCGGCGCAGGTACAATTTGCTGACCAACAATTGCGAACATACCGTGTCCCGGGCGACCTCCGGTCGTGCCCGCTCGCCGCAATTGCGCTCCTGGGTGGTCGGGGCCGGTCTGGCGGCGGCCACTTTTGCTCTGACCCGACACCCGCTCGCCAGTGCCGCCGCTTATGCGATGGGGCGTAAGCTTGCGGGTCTGCGCGAGGGGCGTGAGCGCTCCTGACTTTTAGCCTAACCGTCTCGGATGGCGAAGTCCGCGCCGGGTAACACCCGGGCGAATACCTCTTGCTGCGGCTGGCTTGTGGTCATCTTGTGACAGTGCAGCAATAGGCGTGGCCCTGCTTGTCGAGGATCATCAGGCGTTCCGTAGAGGTGATCGCCGACGATCGGATAACCGATCCAACTGAGATGGACGCGCAATTGATGGGTGCGCCCGGTCCCGGGCCGCAGGAGCAACAGGCTATGTCGCGCGGATTGCGCAAGCACCCGAAAGCGGCTGCTCGCCGTCACCCCGTCGCGATCCTGGGCGACCGTGTAGAGCCGGTCTCGCAGCGTGATCTGCGCTCGCTCGCCGGCCACCCGATAACGACTCTTGCGGCCTTTGCACAACGGTAGATCGATTGTATGGCTCGCCCCCGAGGGCGGGTGCCCTACCACCCAGGCGATATAGAACTTAGTCACCTCGCGTGCGTTGAAGGCGCGGTTCAGCAACTTGCGCATGCTCTGGGTCCGCGCCACCAACAGCGCGCCACTGGTACCTTTGTCCAGGCGATGCACCAGGTAAGTGGGCGCGTGCGCGCCTTTGATCGTGTCCCACAGGCTCGTGCCGCCCTCGCGGTCTTGCAATAGAGAGACGTTGGACGGTTTGTTAAAAACGAACAGATTCGGGCTTTCGTATACGCAGGGTGCGGCGTTCGGCTCCGCGGTGCTGCCCGATGCTTCAGGCATCGGCGACGCTTTGAATCAGCTCGGTGATCCCATGGCAGATCGACTGCAGTTTAGCGAGATCGAGCACCCGCGCGCCATGATCGTCATCCTGGTGAAACCAGGGATTGCTGCCGAGCAGCGAGATAAAGTCGCCCTGCAGGTCATAGATGTTTCGGGCCTCACCCGCCGGGCGTTCTGCCACGGGCGTGGCCGAAAATTTGAGCGCCTGGTCGGCCAGCGCGCCGGATAGTCGTTCCATCAAATGGGGTGTCGATGCTTGGATGCGAACGCCGCTGTCGCGGGCTGCGAAGTTGGCGCCGAGATGCAGCCAGAGATGGGCATCCGACAGCCGATCTGTATTAGCCGCGAGGAAATGGTCGAGCCCCAGGTGACTGAGTTCATGGCCGCTATTGGCGGTGAAAATCAAACCGCGCCGTGGCGCTTGATCCGCGAACAGACGCAGCAAATGCAACCAGATCGCGATACCGCCGATGCGCTCGGCGGTCGAAGTCCACCAGGAACTCTTCGGCGTCATGACGATGAGGGGTGCGGCGCCTGCGTCGCGCCCGTCGATACGGCATTCGATGTTGGTGGCGAAGGTCGGTGTGAATTGTGCGTCGCAGACAACCTTCGCCTTAGCGCCCTGTGCTTGCGCTTGTTTTAACGCTGCCCAGTGCTCGCCCGCGACTTGCACCACGGGCGGATTAGAACGCTCGCGATAGCCTTCGGCGTTCAACAGCGCAAACCGGGGTGAGGGTTCGACGCCGACCGCGATCATCGCCGCGCAGGTCGATGCATGCCTTGCCCTCTTGAAGGCGAGGGTCGCAGGATGCTGGTCGGTCGCGTGGTATTGCACAAGCTCGATCTGGTCGCCGAGCACACCTTCCGCCCGCCCCGGGACCGCATCGAACATGGGTACTGCGGGGATCTCTAGTTCGCCGATCTCCACGCGGCAGGCCTCGATGTCGAGGCGCTCGAATTCGTAGTTGATCGTGAGAGGTGCCTGACCGCAGCGAGCGATCTCCTCGCGCAGCCAACGGTCGGTGGCCTTGTCACCCTGTGTGGCGGTGCGATGGGTTCCGGCTCGCTCCCAGGTTTCGATGTCGAGCTTGACCTGATCGAGTAGCATGTCTCCCCCTGCTCGGCGCAACCGTGTACGCCCGCGGGTCGTATCGCTCACGGGCATGTCACCTCAGGCGCGTGTCTTGGCTGCGTAGCCCGGTTAAAATCAACGTATCGGCTTGCCAGACTAGCAGCCCGTGCCTTGTTCACCAAATTTGGATGGCCATGAACCTCAGAGACCTACGTTACCTCGTCGCCGTTGCGGAACATAAACACTTCGGGCGTGCGGCAGAAGCTTGCTTTGTCAGTCAGCCCACGCTCTCCACCCAGTTGAAGAAGTTGGAGGATACCCTCGGCGTCGTGCTCATCGAACGTACCAATCGCAAGGTAATGTTGTCGCCCGCCGGTGAGACGATTGTCGAGCAGGCCCAGCGGGTGTTGCGGGAGGTCAACTCGCTCACCGCCATGGCCGAGCAATTCCGTGACCCGCTGGGGGGAGATTTTCGGCTGGGGGTGATCCCCACGGTAGCGCCTTATCTGTTGCCCAAGATTCTCGTGCCGATGCGCAAGTCCTTCCCCAATCTGCGCCTGCAACTGACCGAAGCGCAAACGGCGCAGATTGTGCGGATGCTTAAGCAAGGGGACCTTGATGCGATCCTGCTCGCGTTGCCGGTAAACGAGGAGAACATCCGCGAAATGTCGTTGTATCGGGAGGCCTTTCTGTTCGCGGCTTCCAAAGCGCACCCCAAGGCAGGCCAGACCAGCGTGCGTCTGCAGGACCTGGAGGAGGAGGAGGTGCTGTTGTTGGAGGACGGCCACTGTCTGCGCGACCAGGCTTTGGAGGTCTGTCACACCCACCGCGCGGTTGAGAACACCAACTTCCGCGCGACGAGTATTGAAACCCTGCGGCAGATGGTGGCGGCGAACATTGGCACCACGCTGATGCCCGAACTGGCGGTGCCAAAGCGCGCGGACAGCGTGGTCTACTTGCCTTTCAAGACCAAGGCGCCCTATCGCGATGTCGGTCTGTGCTGGCGCACCACCTCTACCCGCGTACCCCTATTCGAAAAACTCGGTGCGATGTTGAAAGACACCATGACCCACAATTCGAAATAACGTCCAAAGAGCTCCTCAGCCCCAAGACTCATTTAGGCAACAGTCAGATGAAGCGTAGATCGGCCTGATTGTGGAAACGGGGTGTTGTTTCGCAAATCGCGCCGTGGCTACAACGAGCCACAACACATTGCCGAACGTTCGCGCCGGACGGTTCATACTAGGATTGGGTTGGGGTGCTCCAGCATGGAATCAAAAACCTTCTGTGTACCCGCCGATCGTGGATAGCAGGCAGGTATTGTAAGTGGTGCACGCGCGCCCAAAAACGGGCACTGCGAGTTGGCAAGGGGGGTACAACGAGATAGAGCACTGTGAGCTGCTATGGCGTGGTCCGCGACCGCAACCTTCTTGCAAGGCATACAGATATAGTCGATTGCTTGCAGTTGGAGCAGAGAGAGCGCCATCCTGCGGATGCTTCCGCTAACCGCCTGATTCGAAGAGGACGTAGTAGCCATAAGCCACGAGCAACGCAGGGATCGCTGTATACACCGTGGCAATAACCGCCGCTCTTGGAGCGACCGCGATTGCTGGAAACAGAGCATCACCATCGTTTGAAATCGCGTTGCCCAACTGTGCCGACATTGGCAAAACGCCTGACAGATAGAGCATCGTGACGAGTATTTGAGGGCCACAACCCGGCAAGAAACCAACGACAATGCCGATCAGCGGCAGAAGGGGTGTGGCTGCGTTGAACACCGGCGTCAGGCTCTCTGCGCCACCGGCGAACTCAAAAACTAGGAATGCAGTAACCACCCAGACGGTCACGAAGTTGGTGTTCAGCGCAACTCGATAAGGAACTGGCCGTGTTACCTCACTAGCCGCCAGGTGCACGGCTTGACTCGGGCTTAAAGCCCAAAGCACGATCGACAACAATCCGCCACCAACCCCCAAAGTCCAATACAGCAGGGGTGGGATCTCAACTTGAAACAACCCGGCGATGCCGAGCAACAGTGCAGGTGCAGTAATGGCCGACCATAGCGTCCAAACCATGGCGGGGACTCGCACGGCTTGCTGTTCGCGTGGATACACCAACGGTCTCTGCACACGCAAGTATCCATCGCTATGGATCAAGTTCACCAACCAGCCACTGATCGTGCCAAGAACCAAACTTACGCTGATCAGCAGCAATCCAGTACCGAATTGTTGCGCCAACAAAAAGAATGCCGCGTCCCCCATGGTGGACGTCAGTACCGCCACAATGGCGCCAAAACTCGCGCGCCCCATAGCAAATTGGGTGATCACCATAACCGCACCACCACAACCCGGGATGGCGCCTAATAAAGCGGCGACTGGCACCTCGAAGCGTTGATAACGTTGCAGCCAATCCCCGACGTTGGTGCCCAGTCTGGATTCTAGAAAAAAGAAAATCGCAAACGTGGCCGCGACAAAAACCCCTACCGCAAGGTAGGCATCTGCGAGTGCCGCAAAAACAATCTGCCGTGCTTCATCAAAGACAAGCGCGCAAGCGAACAACACGGAGACCATGATGAGTCTTCGCATCCCGCCATCAGGGAGGAAACGCTTGTATAGGCGAGCACTCGCGCGTAGATGTAGTTCCGACATGTTTGCCCTAAAGACCGTGTCCTTGACCTACCCGCACCGCTATCGTGGGGTTCGCGCACGCTAGTATAAAGAGAGTAAATGATTCTCATTTAGATCTAACGGAATAGTAACAATTAAAGCGGTTTAGTCGGTGAGATGAAAGTACCAGGGGGGAGCGTGAATTTGTTGCGACATGACGCCTTTCAGCTCATGGATGAATCAGCGACGCGCTGATCGTTGATTTGCCAGGTCTGAGCAGTGCGGTTTTCCCACGTTCATGAAATCGAGGATGATAAAGCCCGCGCCCCCGTGGGCCGCTTTCAGGCATACGGGGTGCGCCATGATGAGACGCTGGTTCTTTGAGCTGCGGGTAGTGGTACATTGGGTTGTGAACGATTTGCCTCAAACAACGCGCCTCTCGCGGTCCAACGCGATCCAAGTGTTCCGTTATCGAGACTTTACCCTCTTGTGGGTGATTCTGATCACCTCCGGGATAGGCTCCTGGTTGCGGATCCTCGGGACGGCCCAGTGGCTGCTGGATCACACCAATTCTGCCTGGTTGGTCGGTGTGATCGGCCTGGTGCAACTGGTGGTCCAGACCCCGGCACTATTGTTTGGCGGCACGCTGGCGGACAAGGTCGACCGCAAGCGTCTGATGTTGTTCAGTCATAGCATCACAGCGGGGGTGCTGTTCCTGCTGGCCCTTCTGCACGTGACCGATCAGCTCACCCCCGCCTGGGTGTATGCCGGTATCGCGCTCACCGCCATGTCCCACGTGTTCGCCTCTCCTGCGCGTTCCGCTTTGATACCGGTGGTCATGCCGGAGCGGCTGCTGTTGCCGGCCACCTCTATAGACACCGCCTCGCTCAACACCGGGGCCATTCTGGGCCCGCTGATTTTCGCCGCGGTGGCCACCAGTGTGGGCCTCGATGCGGTGTTGTTTCTAGGCGGTGCCCTGTTTGTGTTGGCCGCTTTGGTGCCGCTGTTTCTGCAGGTGCCTGGTCGGGCGGAACAAGATGTGGATGCGGCCGAGAATGATCGCTCAACCCTGCAGCAGACCGGGGAGGGCATTCGTTACGTCGCGCGCCATCCGATCCTGCCGGGCCTGTTCCTCCTCGACATCGGCATCACGGTGGTGTCGTTCTACCGCGACATATTGCCGGTTCTGGCCCTCGGGCTGTTTGCGGGTGGGGCCGCCGTATCCGGCTATCTGGGGGCGGCCAACTCGATTGGCGCGGTGGTCGGCGCGTTTGCCGCCATGTTATTCGTCGCTTACCGCGCCAAAGGTATGTTGGTGCTCTATGCGTCATTGGCCTACGGCGTGTTCTTGTTCGGCTTTGGCCTGGCCCCGTCGTTGTGGTTCGGGATCGCGATGATCGCGTTGCTCGGGGCCGCGGATGCTGTGACGGTTGCGGTGCGCAACACCACGGTCATGTTGACCACACCGGATCATATGCGCGGGCGCGCGTTCTCGCTCATGTTTCTCGCTGCTTATACCGCGAACAACCTGGGCACCATCTGGGTCGGATTTTGGGCCGGTTGGATCGGAGCGACCAATTCCATGTTGTTAGGCGCGGTCCTCGCGGTGGTGGCGACGCTCGGGATCGGGGTGCTGTGGCGGCCGATCCGGACCTTCCGTTCGGACGCCTGATCAACCGCCCAACAGCTGTTGGATGCCGTTTTCCATCAGGGCGGCGCCCGCCCAGGTGAGTGGCGGGAGCACCAGGTAGAACAGCAGGCGCGGCAGCACCGACTCGCTGAACGGCCAGCTGGACAGACCCTGCAGGTAGTTACGATGGCTGAGTAGCGGTTGCAAGGCCGCGAGCGTTTCGTTCGACAATGGCGCCTGATCGGCGGGCGTGTGCGCGACGATGCGCACGTTGATATCTTGCAGAGCGCTGGTTTTGGCGGCGTGTATCTGTCGATGCGCGCTCCACGAGGTGGTCGCGAACAAGAATACCAACGAGCCGAGGGTGGCGATGAATCCCGGTGCGATCGCGACGACGTTGAACTGGCCGCCCAGGGTGATGAGGGGATAGAAGACCTGTGCGCCCATCAACACCAGAGCCGGCAACAGAGCGATGGTACCGATCGGGGTCAGGCTGGCCGGTTGCAGCAGGTCCACACTCAAGTGCTCGCGGCACAGGGTGGCGGTTTTGATCGCGTTGCTCACAAAAGCGGACACGATATGGGTGACGCAGAACCAGGTGAGCAGGGTGCCGAAGATCACCACAAATGCGGGGCCGTCCGCAAACATGAAGCGGAACGCGGCCAAGTTCATGTCCGCGAGCAACCAGGCATGCGTCAAGCCCAGGCCGAGGGATATGGCGGCCAGGACGCCGAGTTGGCGGCGCGTACCACCGCCGATCGTCGCCTGCACGATCGTGAAGTTTGCATCGTCGAGGTCCAGGCGCGGGCGCAGTTCCGTGAGCGCTTGGCGCGTGCGTGCCACGGTATAGGTACCGGTTGCGAGGCTGTAGCCCAGAACCAGGGCGAAGAAGAGCCCCGTGCCCACGTTGGTGAGGTATTGCGCCCTATCTTCCAGCGGCGCAAAGGCGCCGCTCAACGGCAAGAAAATCAGCAGTAAGACGGCCGTGAGCAAGAGACCGTACAGCCAGTGGGGCATACCCAGGCGTGCTTGGAGCGCCACAAACCAGTAGGGGTGAACGGCTTGCTCGGGCAGTTTCACTCGAGGTCGGCGGCCAGGCTGGATCGGGTGTCCTGTGGCAGCGTGATGGCGGAGATCTGGCGCTCGTGGTCGATGCCTATGCGCACGTTGGCCCCCGCTTTAACGTCGGCTATCTGTTCCGCGCTGAGTTCGAAGCGCATAAAGTGTACCGCTGCGGCCTTGCGCTCATCGCTGCGCTCCATGTCTTCGTTGGCGATGGCGAAGCTCTTGGCCCCATCCCCGACCTGCACCCACACGGTGTGTTCGATACCGCCCATCACCGCCAGTTCGCGGGTGCGTTCCTCCACATCCGGATACTCGATCATGAACGTGGCTTTCCAGTTGCGGCCGTCGGGGATCAGCGGGTTGTACGCTTCCAACTCTTCCTTGATCTGCGCCCCGACAAATATCTTCTCGATGCGCAGCATCTCTTGAATCTGGTACTGCATGGTCAGGCGATCTTCGAAATACAGGGTCGCGTGGTCGGTCAGATGGACCTGACGGTTCTTCTTATGGGCGATCACCCGGGCGCGAAATTCGGGACGGGCTTCCGCGTATTCTTCCAGACTCCATAAATCCTGACGGGATAACTTCATTCTAAATTCCGTAAGCCTGGCGAACCATCGAGATCGGGTGTTGCGCGTGTTCTTCCCCTTCCAGGCCATGTGCGATCAGCCGGCCGGCCATCGGACAGTCCGAGCCGAACGTGTCAGCTTCGGCTTCTTTGACCCGCCGCACCACTGGGCGGGCGATTTTCATCGCCTTGTCATAGGTTTCGGATTTAACCGCGTAGGTGCCGTCATGACCGGAGCAGCGTTCGATGGCGCTGACCTCGGTGTCAGGGATCAGGTTGAGGAAATCGCGGGTTTTCATGCCAAAACTCTGCACGCGCTGGTGGCAGGCAACATGATACGCCACTTTGCCCAGTGGTGCGGCGAAATTGGTGTCGATGAGAGCGGCTTTGTGGCGCAGCATCAGATATTCAAACGGGTCGAAGAAGGCCGCCTGGACCTTACTTACATCCGTGTCAGACGGAAACATCAGGGGCAACTCTTGCTTGTACATCAGCACGCAGGAAGGAATCGGCGCGATGATGTCGTAGCCTTCCTCGATGGCGTCGAGGAAGGTTGGCAGGTTTGCGTCCTTGAGGTTTGCGACCTTGTTGAGATCGCCGAGTTCGAGTTTGGGCATGCCACAGCACTTGGCATCCGCCAGGACTTTCACCTCGACGTTGTTGTGCTTGAGCACCGCGATCAGATCTTCCACCACCTGAGGCTCGTTGTGATCGCCATAGCAGGTGACGTAGATCGCAACCTTGCCGGAGGTGCCGTTGCCCGGCTGCGTCTGCGCCTGGGCCGGGTGATCGAGATCGATACGCCGGGTAAGGGGTTTGGTTTCGAAGTTCGGCAAAGGCGCCGCGGGATGCAGCCCAACCATCTTGTCGCCCAGCTTGCGCATCGTCGGGGAGTTGGCGAGTGCGTTGGCAGCGCTGGCGATCACCGGGTGCGAGATCGCGTCGAAAATCGGGTCGGTGGATGTGATCAGGCGATCACGCCATTTCGTGTCCTGCTGTTGAAACTTGTAGGCCTTGGCCCGGAGCATCAGGTGGGGGAAGTCCAACCCCCATTCGTGCGGGGAAAGGTACGGACACTTGGTTTCGGCGCACAGGTCGCATAGAAAGCACTGGTCGACAACCTGCATATAGTCGTCCTTGTCGACGCCGTCCACCTCGAAGGTTTCCGACTCGTCGACCAGGTCGAACAAACTGGGGAACGCATCGCACAGGCTTACACAACGCCGACAGCCGTGACAGATATCGAACACGCGTTCCAACTCGTCATACAGATCGTCCTTGTCGTAGAACTGCGGATTCTGCCAGTCGATGGGGTCGCGCTCCGGGGCTTCCAGACTGCCTTCACGTACATTCATGGGGTATGCCTTCTCTGGTGTTTACGGGTCTACTTCTTACGGTTGGAGTTCCGCAGTGATGCGCTGGGGGCAGAGATCGATCTCCGGCGACAAGGCAAAAAAAAGGGGCTCGTAAAGAGCCCCTTGTGCACCCGCGCACAATAGCGCTTACTCCATGCCATCCAGTGCTTTCTGGAAGCGGTTGGCATGTGAGCGCTCGGCCTTGGCTAGGGTCTCGAACCAATCTGAAATCTCATCAAATCCTTCGTCGCGGGCCGTCTTCGCCATACCTGGGTACATATCGGTGTACTCGTGGGTCTCACCGGCAATGGCCGCTTTCAGGTTGTCGGAAGTGTTGCCGATCGGCAGGCCGGTCGCCGGGTCGCCGACCGTTTCCATGTACTCCAGATGCCCATGGGCGTGCCCCGTCTCACCTTCCGCGGTGGAGCGGAACACGGCGGCGACATCGTTCTCGCCTTCAACGTCTGCCTTTGCTGCGAAATAGAGATAGCGGCGGTTGGCTTGTGATTCACCTGCAAACGCGTCTTTGAGGTGCTGCAAAGTCTGGCTGTCCTTTAGATGCATGAGGTCATGAGCTCCCATTGATAAGTGCGGTTAGGGGTTTAAGGCCGTTGGGTCACCCCAGGGTCATCAAAGAGTATAGGGGGGGCTCGCGCGGCAAAACCATTTGAAAGTGTGAATAATGAAAATAGACACAGACTATGATAAAACTATTAACAAGTGACAATATCTATTAAATGCGAATGCGAATCATTCCTTGCGAGCGGTGTTCGGTCTGCGCCGCGAGCGATGTTCGGCTGCACTGCTTGCGAGGTTCAGTTCTTCGCCGCTCATCGGTTTACTTTACAATTCCCCAGGTCACACACCGATGCCGAGAATTATGGAATTGTGGTTGGGGATTACCGTTGTTGCGGCGTTTCTGCAGAACGTACGATCTTTGTTGCAGAAACGCCTCACCGGACGTTTGTCCGTCAACGGCGCGGCCTATGTGCGCTTTGTCTATGCCGTACCCTGGGCCTGGCTGTATGCGCTGTTGCTGTGGGATGGCCAGCTGTACGGCTTCAATCCCGCCTTTTTTGCCTACGTCACCCTCGGCGGGATCGCCCAAATTGTGGCCACCGCTTGTCTGCTGGCGTCGTTTGCAGACGAACAATTTGCGCTGGGCACCGCCTATTCCAAAACTGAAGCCGCGCAGGCGGCGCTGTTTGGCCTGGTCGTGCTCGGCGATGCCGTGACCGATTGGGTGGTGGTCGGCATTGCGGTGAGTTTTGTGGGTGTGTTGTTATTGTCCGGCAATGTGAGCTGGCGGGACTTGCTGCGTCCCAACCGGGCGATGGGTTTTGGTCTCATCGCCGGCGCTGGATTTGCCATATCGGCGATCGGCTTTCGCGGCGCCAGCCTCGCGCTGGACGAGGGGACCTTTTATCAGCGGGCGGCGCTGACAGTGATGGTTGCGGTGACCCTGCAGAGTGTGCTGATGGGGGGCTATCTACGCTGGCGCGAGCCTGGGCAGATCACCCGTGCCCTGCAGGCCTGGCGCGTGGCTGCCTGGGTGGGTGCGATTGGCATGGTTGCGTCGGCGGGCTGGTTTTCTGCGATGACGTTGCAAAGTGCTGGCGTGGTGCGCGCCGTCGGGCAGATCGAACTGCTGTTCACGGTGCTGACCTCGGTGTGGCTGCTGGGGGAGAAAATCACGCGCCGTGAGCTTGCGGGCATGGCTTTGGTGGTACTGGGTATCTGGTTGCTGATATAAGATCGGGGTTGAACGTTTAAAATTTTGGTGCAAGAGGGGAGAGTGAGCATGAGCGATACGCAGGCGCCGGTGATCTTGCAGGAACACGACGGTTGGGCCGAAGTGGTGATGAATCGGCCGGAGCGCAAGAATGCCATCACCGGGCCGTTCGGTGCCGCGCTGGCGGAGTGTATGGCGCAGGCCGCCAGCAGTGACAATATTCGGCTGGTCGTGCTGCGCGGAGCCGGCGGGGCGTTCTGTTCCGGGCTCGATCTCAAGGAGTTCAACGCTGAACCGGCGCCGTCCTGGCTGGCCGATTTCCAAGGCATCTGGCGCGGTGCGCACAAGGCGTTGTTCGAGTGCCCCAAGCCGATCATCGGTGCACTGGAACGCTACGCGATCAATGGCGGCGCAGCGTTAGCGCTGGCGTGTGATCTGTTGGTCGTGGGCGAAGAGAGTTTCCTACAGGTCGGCGAAGTGCAGATCGGCATGGGGGCGCCCTACAACATGGCCTGGATGAGCCTGCGCCATCCGGAACACCTGATGGCGCAGATTGCGCTGGTGGGGGATCGCATCCACGGCCCCGCGATGGTCGATCTCGGTATCGCCCACGCCTGCGTGGCGGATGAGGTGGTATTAGCGCACAGCCACGACCTTGCGCAGCGGCTGGCCGACTTTCCCGGGGCGGGTCTGGCTGGCATCAAAGCCGGTTTGCGCGCGCGCCTGGAAGTGGGCGCGGATGCCTGGTTCGATCGCTTTGTGGCAACGTCCACCGGAGCCAAACCCCGGGCGATGAAGTAGGCGTACTTGCGAACCAGCTAGGGCTGCGCGGGAGAAACCGTTCGGGCCAAGTGTTGCGCGTAGGACTGCGTCAGGGTTCGCCACTCCATTTGAAACCAGGGAGTGAATCGCTCCGCCTGATGCTCCAGTTGGCTCCCGAGTTCCCCCGGGGCTATCCATTGCCACTGTTTAACCTCGTTGGGGTTGGCATTGACCTGGCCGTCGAAGCGGCCCACATAGACAGAGCAGAGTTCGTGTTCGCTGCCTTCTAACCCCTCGCTGTTGTAGAACGGCGCTTGGTATTCGAACTTGTAGACGAACTCGAGATCGGCCCTGAAGCCCAGCTCCTGCTCCAGTCGGCGCACCACGGCCTCGTCCATGGATTCGCCGGAGCGTGGGTGAGAGCAGCAGGAGTTTGACCAGTAGCCCGGCCACAAGCGTTTGTCGTCGGCGCGCTGTTGCATCAACAGTTCGCCAGCGCTGTTGAACACAAACGCGGAGAAGGCCCGGTGTAGCACCCCATCGCCGTTATGGCAGGCGTCTTTGTCCAGGGTGCCCACCACCGCATCCTGGCCATCGACCAGGATCAGGGGCTCCGATGCGTCCGAGACGATACGGGCGTCAGCGATGGAGGGTTGATGAATAACTGCCATGAACGTGCGCTTGCGATAGGGCTTCCTATTGTACGCGTCAGCGGGTTGTTCGTCATGGGCGATCGCTCAGGCCGTGGCCTTCTGGACATGTTACGTGGTCGCAACTGGCCTATACTGCGCAACTTTTGTGTGTGAGAGCCATATGCAAGAGCACGTGATAACGGTGGACGGTGCGAACCTGCACGTCTTCGAACGAGGCCGGCCAGGAGGGCAACAGGCCCTGCTGGTGCATGCGACCGGATTCCATGCCCGCTGCTGGGATCGGGTGATCGATAATCTGCCCGCAACGTGGCAGACATTCGCCATCGACATGCGCGGCCACGGCCGCTCTGATAACGCGCCGCCGTACGTCTGGGGACGTTTCGCCGACGATCTGGCGGAGATAGTGCGTCAACTCGACATCAGCGCCGCGATCGGCGTGGGGCATAGCATGGGTGGGCACTGTGTTGCGCATCTATGCGCGCGCTATCCCGAGGTGTTCACCCGCCTGCTCCTGATCGACCCGGTCATTTTCCCGAAAGCACGCTACGAGGCGGCCGACCCGCCATCCTATGGGCGGATCGAAGATCATCCGGTCGCCAGGCGGCGCAGCCACTTTGCGGATTGGCAGGAAATGCACAGCCGGTATGCTTCCCGCCACCCTTACTCGTTATGGGCGCCTGAAGTCTTTGAGGATTATTGCCGTTATGGTGTGGTGGACAATCCGGACGGCGGCGTTGACCTGGCATGTCCGGGCACCGTGGAAGCGCAGATCTACATGAATAACTTCAGTACGGACATCTATCCTCTCTTGTCCGGGATTGATCAGCCGACCGTGATTCTGCGCGCTCCGGGCAAGGATCAGGATAACCCTGAGGTGGACTTTTCTGCCTCTCCCACGCCGCCGGAACTGGTCGACGAGTTTGCCAACGGCGAGGACGTCTATCTGGAGGACCTGACGCATTTCATCCCCATGCAGGCGCCACGCCTCGTCGCGGACTATATCGTCGCGCACGGCTCTTCGGTGGCGTGACTTGTCAGCAGAGAGTTTGTAAAAGCCAAGTAATTTGGTCGGACAGGCCGTTGCTAACCGAACGCGTGAGGGGGAGACTGCGCCGCCAGGAACAACGGTACCTGAAGCGTCTTTCTTGAGACTTGTCACCAGGC
>JBCCHL010000107.1:0-15961 GCA_039028775.1 Pseudomonadota bacterium
CCGCGCGGAACGACTCCAGTACCGTGATGCTGCCGCTGTTGAGCCCATCACCGAGCTTGCGATCGCCGATGTTCTCACCCTGCACCGCCATGGTTTCCAGAATCTCGGTCAACACCGCGTCGACATCCGCAAACGCCCCGGTGGCGCCGGCAAAGTCGTCGCGATAGTCGCCGGTCCAGGCGGCCAGCAGGTCAGCCACCATCGTGCGCAGATTGGCGGCCACCGCCAGGCCAAACTCGCAGCGGCGCGGACCTTCGGTGACATCATCCAAGCCACCCAGCGTGAACAAGAGGTATTCGAGTGCGGGCAGACCTTGAGCCCCCACCGCGCTGCCCGCGATCACCGCCTCGGAGATGGGTGCGCCATTGCCGAGCACCTGATTGGAGTTGTTTTCCGCGGCATTGTTCGGGTCTGGGAAAAACTGAATGCGGAAATTCACGTTGTTGAGCGTCACCGGACCGAAGCGCACGATCTGGATGGCCTGCCAGGCGAGCATCGCATCGCGCCAGGACTGCTGCACATCCGCTAGCGCCAGGGTTGGAGCCGAGCCACAGACATCGGTCAGATCAGCCTCCAGACTCTGCAGGGACCCGGCAAACGCTTCATGCCCAGGAGCGATGACTTCGTCCGCCAGGGCGGCAAATAAACGCCGGGCTTCCGTGTCTTTGTCCTGCACCTCACCCAGCGGATCACCCGCCGGCGGAGGGGGTGGCGGAGGGGGTGGCGTGGTCGTGGCAGGTGGAGATGAACTGCCACCACCACCGCCTCCACAGGCGGCCACCAAGGCGCAGATCAGCGCCAGCGTTATCGTGCGGAGTCTATGGATCATCGCGTGTTTATACATAATTCACCTTCACAGTCGTAAACGAGCTAGATCGCCCGGATGAACGCTCGCAGGGCGTCAATCTCGGCGTCGCTCAGCTCAAGAAATTTCTCCCGCACGGCGGCGGCTTCGCCGCCGTGCCACAGCACCGCTTCCACCAGGTTGCGCGCCCGGCCGTCGTGTAACAATTGGGTGTGGCCAGAGACGCGCTTTTGCGTGCCTAACCCCCACAACGGCGCGGTGCGCCACTCTCGGCCTTGGGCGTCGCCGTCCGGGCGACCGTCCGCCAGCCCAGGCCCAAGATCGTGGAGTAACAAATCCGTGTATGGCCAGACTTCCCCGTGGACAGTCTTGTGACTCGGCGTATGACAGCTCTGACAGCCAACCGCATGAAAAAGATCGCGCCCTTGGGCAACCGCCGGTGTGACTTCGCCGGCATGCGGCGGCGGGATATTGCTGGTGAAGAAAACCGTCAGGTCGAACAACTGATCAACAATCTCCACGCCTTCCTCGGCATCATTACCGTTCAACTGCGCGAGGCAGGTCGCCTGGGCGGGTGAGCAGGGCTGGTTGGGGAAGAGGCGATTGGTTATACCCATATCATTGCGGAAGGCGCTGCCGGTCTGGGCGGCGACCGAGGTGTGGGTGGCTTTCCAGCCGAAACGCCCCGGCGATCTCTGGCCCGCTTCCTGCAACCAGTGAATTCTGCCGGAGATGCCATCGTTGTCCGCATCCGCCGCATCTTCCAGGGCCTCGAGGCGGGCTACGGGTATCGCTTCCAACAGCCCCATCCCAATCAGGCTGGGCGCCACCCGCAGGGAGGTGAGCACGGGTTCTTCGAGCGGCACACCGCGCGCGTCGTGCACTTCGATTTGAGGCTCGCGCAGCACATAATCACGCGCGCCCACGGACACGGTGGTTTCGGTGACGGCCACCGCTACCTGGGCTTCTCCCGCGCGGTCAAAGATCGAGCGGGTCTGTATCTGATCACCATACACCGGATGAGGAACCACCCGGCCCTGAGCATCCAGCACGCTGACGCGCAACACCGATGTGTTACTACCCGGATCCTGGATCGGCGAGGAGCTGCGACCCCCGTTCACATGACAAGCAAAACAAGAGTTGGAATTGAACAGCGGTCCCAGCCCGTCGCGGGCCGTGGTGGAGGCCGGGGCACGGATCCATGGCTGCTTGAAAAACGAAAGACCGGAATAGAAGTCAAGGCGCCCCTGAGCGTCGAGGTGCGCGGCCGGGGCGATCAGGCTGCCGGCGGGATCCATGATGCGTTCCCAACTGGCCCCGGGTTTCGGCAATTGCGGATATTCCCCATCGGCCGTCTGACTGGGGAGACCGTCGGCGTCGTTCCACAGCCACACCACCATGGCGAAAAGGGCCGCGACGATGAATAGATAAAAACGCATGCGCATACCGCCTTCAAAGGGAGTCCAGGAAGGCGTGCAGTTGGGTGCGCTCTGCAATCGGCATGTCTACGTAGGCGTCGCGGCTCGCCTGGCCTTCTCCGCCATGCCAGAGAATCGCCTCCGATACGGTCCGCGCTCGTCCATCGTGCAGATAGGTCGCACGTTCGTTGACCACTTCTACCAAACCCAACCCCCAGAGTGGCGGTGTGCGCCACTCCACACCGCTGGCATCACCTTCTGCGCGACCGTCAGCGAGGCCGTCACAGCGCTGCACCCAGAAGCAGTTTTCGCCGTCGCCGCAGGCGCTGCCGTCCTCACGCTCACGGCTGATCGAATCACATTGGCCCCCCATATCGTGGAGCAACATGTCGGTGTACGGAAAGATGCGCTGCTCTGACAGAACGGTGATCGGTTCCGGGTCCGGCACCAGGATGTTGATGTCGATCTCGCCGAGCACGCTGCCGTTGGCGGTGCCGGTCTCAAAAGTCTGGTTATGGCAGTCGGCGCAACCGCTGGCAAAGAAGAGTTCGCGGCCGGCCAGCACATCTGCGTCCCACGTTTCGGTGTCCGCATCGAAACCACGACGTTCGGGCACGGCCAGGGTGCGGACATAAAACTCGACCAGGGCGAGCTCGATATCCGGGATATCGACACCGCCCGGATGCGGATTCGGTTCGATCGCAGCGGCCGCCAGACAACTCGGCTGATTGTCCGTACAGGGCTCTTCGGTGGCGAACCTGCCTGTGACCCCCTGATCGTTGGCGTAGGCCAGGCTCGTCTGGTGCAGCAGAGAGGCCACGGAGGCTTTCATGCCGAAACGTCCCAGGCGCACATCGTCGGTGGTCGGATCGAAGACATCGGCGGTACGACCGCTGATGCCGTCGCCATCGCTGTCAGCTGGATCCGCCAAGGCGCGAATTTGTTCAGCCGGGATGGCTTCGAGCAGTCCCATGCCGAATACCCCCGGCGCCACCCGCGGCGAAAAAGAGATGCCAGCGGCAAAATTACCATAGGAAAGATCGCGCACCCGATAGGTCGGTTTGCGTAGCTCGAATGCGGTGCCGTCGGTGAACTGCCCGGGCACGGTCTCGTAAACAATGGAGGCAAATCCCTCGCCGATCGCCGCCCCTGCGCCGCCCTCGAATTGCGCCAGGCCATCTTCGATATTGCCGACAAAACTCTGCAGACCGAACACCTGCAATAGGGTGCCGTAGGTGGGATCCGGCAGGAGGCTGCCATCAGCATCTACGCCCACACTCAAGCGCAAGGACATCGAGTCCATAGGTGTTTGCGCGTCAGCCGGCGTCGTGCCCCGACCGTCGCGAAGGTGGCAGCCCTGACAGGTACGCGCGTTGAGCAGCGGTCCCTCTCCTTCATGGTCATTGCGAAAAATTGCGTTGCCACCCTTGTGATTCGCATCGGCGGCAAAGTCCACCTGAATGGCCCTCGGGCTCTGGCCGAACGCATCTTCATTGAACACATTAGTACTGGCGTCCCCCCCGGACCTGTGCTCACCATCAACCAACGGCGGCGCTACGTCCACGGGCGGCGGCGGGGGTGGAGGTGGCGGCTGGGGCGGCGGCGGTTGCATAACCGGAGGCGCGGAACTCCCGCCGCCTCCGCCGCCACACGCGCCCAACAACAGGCCGGTCAGTACACTGACCAGGAGCGCACGTCCACCTGCGCTCAAGGCTCGTATCGACACTAATTCACTTTATCGATGAATCAGATGTCTTCTTCGGTGTCCTGACGCAGATCACCGGTGGTCACACCCAGGCCTGCGATCACAGTTTCCAACACATCGGTCTGGCTGGACAGCGCACGGATAGCCGCGGTGACGTTGGGCTCGGTGATACCGATCTGAATCTGGTTATCGAACGGCACGCCTTTCTTGGCCTCCGTGTCGATCACACCAACTTTGAGCATCGTATCTTCCAGCGCGACGCGATAGTCATTCGCCAGATCAGCCATACCTTCGGAGACCAGCAGATCATCGATGCCGGCACCTGAGATCACGCTGCCATCCGGTCGCGTGTAGTCACCCTGGAACGAGTTCTGGATACCCTTGGCGTTCAGGAAAATGTCGCGGTGGGTGTTGTCCGAAAAGCAGGAATGTTCGTCTTCCTGACTGTTGGTCAAGAGCGCGATGTTCATACGTTCGCCGGCCAACTCACCGAAACCGAGGCGACCCATGCCCTCGAGAATAATAGCGAGCGAAGTATCCCCGCCCGCCACAAACGCCTGGTAGTGATTCCCCACACCATTCGGGTTCCACGCTTCGGTCACGGCGGTCAGGTCGTCGATCAAGAGATTGGCAGCGGCCAGCAGATATTCGCCACGTCGGGTGCAGATATCCGCGATTGCCATATTGCCGACACCGCTGGTGCAAGTTGCACCGGTGCTGTCGTAGTCGGTGAACGGCCGTTGCCCGGCGGAAGCATCACGCGGCCCCGGACCGGTCAGGTCAGCGTTCAAATCCTGTCCCCAGAGCAGAAACTCGACCGCGTGATAACCGCTGGACACGTTGCGCTCGTCATTGCCGAGTTCGAAATTGTCGCGGATCACCTGCTCGGTGATCATCGGGAACGAGGTGGTGTCGGCGATGATGTTGCCCGATATAGAGGTTGGGGACTCCGGCTGGGAATCACCATCCACGTCGCCAGATACATAATCGATCAGCGCTTCTGCTAGCGGCCAGGCGTTGATCACGCCTTCGGGGCCATCACCTTCGTCGCCGATAGAGCCATCATCGCGCAGCGCGTCGATCGGGCCGACACGGAAACGGTAAACCTCGGTCTGACCATACGGCTCGCGCGAATCCAACCACGCCTGCTTGGCGATATCAAAAGTCGCCTGGGTCGGCGCCGCGACAAAGTTCTCCAGAGCGGCGCGCAGAGAAATTGCGGTGAGCAGCGAATCGGAATAGGCGGCATACGCAATGTTTGCGTTGGTACGCACGACATCGTCGCGCGTGACAGAATTCGGTACACCGGCCGGACCCTGGGCACCGTCAGCACCCGCCGCACCTGCGGGACCGGTTGCGCCTCGATCGCCATCATCGCCCTCACACGCGGCGAGGGAACCGACCAGCAGGATCGCCCCTAACAATTTGACCAACACAAATTTCATGAGTAAGACTCCCAAGATAATTATTCTTAACGTCTGCACCCACGTACGAATGGTCTCTGGGGTGCAATGGACCCGCGAATCTAAATGAAAACGATTATCAATTCAATTATCAAGTTATTGAACAATAAGACTTCGCGGGCTGGCATCCAGAACCGGGGTGGGAACGCACCGTTTGCGGCCACCTGCAGACATGCGATCAAAGGGAAACGACCTGATCGCCTGCATATCATCTCCACCGCAGCGCCTACCTATCGCCTATACCTGATAGCGCCTACCTATAATGGCCGCGGCCGCCGAAGCGCTGGACAATCGCGCCATCGGCCACTCCCCGGCGTCGCAGGGGCCTACAACCACCATTGCAGGAACGCGGTGACCCGCGGGGCATCGTCCAATTCCCCAGGCACGCCCACATCGTAGGCACGCTCGAAGGCCAGCGACCAATCCGCCCGTTGTCCTGCGCTCGACAGCTGCACGCGGTAGTAATCATGGTCCGCGTCCGCAAGATAGCCGAACTGGCGGGTGTTACCCCAAGCAGCGGCCAGCGTCAGCTCGTCCGACAGATTCCAGCCCAACTCCACGTCGACATGGCGGCTGCCCATCTGTCCGCCCAGCGCCACAAAACTCTCGGTCCTGACGTAGTGCTCGCCAACTCGCCAGACGAAGCCGTTGACGACCTCATGCAAGGAGGGCAGCAGACCCGAACGTGTGCTGGTGAGCCCGCTCCAGATCTGCAGTTGCGGCGTATCCCGCCAAACGTGGGCGAAGCCCGCTTGAACCTGCAGACGGCGCTTCTCGCCGAGCATCACTGGCGTCATGCGCACAAAGACGCTGTGTTGCCGCCATTCGTGCGCCAGCGCCAGCGCCACCGTGGGTCGATCGTTGCTGTAGCTGAAGCCTCGATATACATAATCGGACAAGACACTGAGACCGACACGCGTTTCGCCCGCCTCATCCGCCTCATCCGCCCATGTCGAACCCGCCATGATCGACCAGGCCACCCACACCATCCCCAGCTTTTTCATGCGCCCGTTCCACACGTACAATCACCGCTGGCACCATAAAAAAACTGGTGTCAGGTTAATGTCATATAGCCATATGACCCGACGACCAATCGCAAATGAGTTTCAATCTCATTTGAATGGGTTACACTGCAAACGAGTTATGCTGTAAACGAGAAAAACGGACCGCCTATGGATACGGAAGAGACGCTGAGCACCGCCGCCAAATCCCGCATCATCGAGCACATGAACGACGACCATGCAGACGCCTGCCTCGACTATGTACACCACTTTGCCGAGCGCAAAGACGCCACCCAGGCGATGCTGATTGATGTTACTCCGGGCTACATGGAGCTGAACATCGATACGCCGAACGGCGAGGATACCGTGCGGATTACGTTCAAGGAGCCGTTAACATGTGCGGAAGATGCGCATCACGCCATGGTCGATATGGCGCGCCAAGCCCGCTGTGGGTGATGTTTTAGTAAACCGCAGCTCTGCGTAACACACAACGCGCCCACCCAACCACGAGATCGCCATGAAAACCAATCCTCTAGCGCTGCTCACGCTGCTCGTCGCGGCACTCCTAGCCGGACCCGCCGCGGCGGCCGAAGCGCAGGACACCCCCCGCCAGTACACCTTCGCCTGGAAATTTGCCGCGCAAGATCAGATGCAGCCACGTGGCGGCACCAGCCGGGGTGCACCCATCACGCTGCAAACCGAACCCGCCGCCGCATGGCAGGCCTTGCAGGCACCGGGGTTGAGCAAGAAAGAGCGCGACCGGCGCGCGATCCTCGCCATGGCAGGCCCCTATCGGGCGTCCTTCGACTTCATCGAAACCATGGGCTTTGCACCCGACTATGAACCCAAGGCGCCGTATCAGTCCTGGGGCACCGAGTACGTCTATGTCGTGGCTGACGAACCCGAGTTTGTGAGTCTCCAACATGTGCTGGTGATGTTTATCGTGATGGAAGACGGCGCCATGTCAGATCCGATCGTGGTGAAGCACTGGCGTCAGGATTGGCGTTACGAAGACCGTGATCTTTATGCCTTCACCGGTCATCGCACCTGGTCGCACCAACGGCTCTCCCGGCGCACAGCGAAAGGCACCTGGTCCCAGGCGGTGTATCAGGTGGATGATTCGCCGCGCTATCAGTCTTACGGCACCTGGGAACACCATCCCGGCTACTCCACCTGGCGCAGCGCCGAGACCTGGCGTCCATTGCCACGGCGCGAGTTCTCCATCCGCAACGATTACCATGTGCTCGTGGGGTACAACCAGCACACGATCACGCCGAGCGGCTGGGTACACACCGAGGACAACAAGAAGGTAGCCTTGACCGCCGATGGCGCCTGGGTCGATGACCTGCCCATCGTTGCCATCGAGGCGGGCTTGAACCGCTATGAGCGCATTAGCGATCATGACTGGAGCGCGGGCGATGCTTACTGGGAGAAAACCGGCGCGTTCTGGGCCTTGGTGCGCGACGCCTGGACCCGTGCCATGCGCGCGGAGGCGGGCATCGAGCTGCACGAGCAAGTCGACGGCCAATCCCTGTTCATGCAGATGTTCGGTCTCGCCCGGCAGCATAGCGAAGACTTCGACGAAAGCCAGGCAAACGCCGCGATCGAGGCCACCATCCAGCGCTTCCGGGTGCAGTCCTAACCCCGCTGCGCAACGTGGCGCTGCTTGGCGCCGCGGAACCGATCGCGTGCAGCGCGACATGATATACAATGCCCCCATGTCTGCCCCGATCCTGATCTTTGATGGCCATTGCAACCTGTGCAACGGCTTGGTGCGGTTTGTGCTGGAGCGCGAACGCACACCCACCATCCAGTTCGCCGCCGCCACCAGCATCACAGGTCAGGAGTTGGCTCGCGCGTCGGGTAATCCAGACGCCCCCCACTTGACCTTTCTGTGGTTCGAAGACGGGGTATTCCTCGATCGATCGGACGCCGCGCTCGCACTGCTGGCACACCTGCGGCGTCCCTGGCGTTGGCTGTCTCATCTCACCTGGATACCCAAAGTTCTGCGGGATACGCTGTACAACCTCATCGCCCGCAATCGCTATCGATGGTTCGGCAGGCGCGACGAGTGTCTGGTCCCTCTGGCCTCAACCGCGGCGCGCTTCCTCGACTGAGCAAACCTCCGTATGCACGGTCATGTCTTGACGATTGTTCGCACCTAACTTTCCGCCTAGATCAAGCAAGTTCTCGTTTACAAATGAGAATCACTTTCATTACAATCCACGGTCCGCCCGGTGGCGGTTGTGTTGGACTGGTGGTTAGACCGGTTCGACTTACGAACAAAAATTGAGGGACATTCCTTTGGATATCTTACTGACGAAAAAATGGGCATCTATGCTCATGGTGAGCTTGCTGCTGGTTCTCGGCGGTTGTGAGGGTGACGACGGCGACGACGGTGCAGCTGGCGCTGCCGGGGCTGCGGGCGCCGCAGGCGCAGATGGCGCTGATGGCGCGGACGGTGCTGACGGCGGCAATTCCGCCGTGAACGTTGCTGTGGATGTCATTACCACCCAGGCCAACGACCTGCGTGGCGTGACTTACTCCACTGTCGGCGCAAACGCCAACAAAATCTATGTTTCCGGCCACGTCGGTATCACCGACGCTACCCGCCAGGTAGTGGTTGGACGACTGTTTGCTGACGGTACTCCGGACCCCAGTTTCGCCACCGACGGCTTCCTCGAGCTGACGGTGACGGCAGCGTCCGGCGACTCCGACGACGAAACCTCTCTGGGTATTACCGAGCTGCCTGGTGGCGACCTGATGGTGATTGCCCAAGGTCTGACCGACGCGGTCAACCCGGAAATCTCCGTTTATCTGCTCCGGATTGCCCCCGATGGCACGCAGGTAGCCGGCTGGGGTGATGCCGACGGTAAAGTCGAAGTGGTCTTCGGTACCGCCAATGCGGACAACGCCACCTTCCCCGGATTTGCCACGGGCGCACGTCCCGAAGACAAGGCCTGGGACATCCGCACCGACCCGAGTGCAACCGGTGATCGCGTAGTGATCTTCGGTATCGGTTCCGCCGGTGACGGTACACGTACCGACCAGGACCGCTACATTGCCCGTTACGACATCAGCGCAACCGGCGCCACTGCGGATGCCAGCTTCAACGGTGGCGCAACTTACGCCTTCGCTGGCGGAGCCGGCCTCAGGGACAATGCCCGCCGCGGGATGGTCGCTGCTGACGGCTCTATCGTGAGCGCAGGCTACACCGATCCGGGTGATGGCAACGAGTGGGTCGTACTCATCAAACTGACGGCTGCTGGTGCCCTCGATCCCGACTTTGGCGGTTTCAGCGGCTCTGCAGATATCGGCGCTGCTACTCCGGGTATTGCGGTATTCAACCCGTACTTCGACGATGGCGGCTTTGCGGAAAGTTATGCTGTGGGCATGCAGAGCACCGGTTCGATTGTGACCGTGGGCTACGGTGGTGCCACCGCAACCACCGCCACCGGCTCCAGCCTCGGCTATGAAGTAACCGTACGACAGGACGTGGTTGCGTTCCGCGTGGTTGCAGGCGCTTCGGCAGAAGAAGACCTCAGCTTCGGTAACGGCGGCGAGCTTGCCATTCAGAGTGAAGGCAAAGGCTTCCCGACCGCCGAAGATCGTGGCCGTCACATGGTGGTTCTGCCCGATGATCGCATTTTGATCGCCGGTCGTTTCGGTGGCAATGCCGCCGCGTTTGTGCTCACGGATATGGGTGTGCCGGATACCCGCGTATTCGGCGACGGTGTGATCGAACTACCGAATGCAACGGTTACCTCGCAGTTCTTCGGTATCGCCCTGTCACCCGACGGCACCCGCGTTGTGCTGACCAGTAACAGCAACGACAATGGCGCCCGAGTGGTCGTGGTGAAAGCTTCCAGCTAGTCACCAAGCTCCCGTGCAGCCTTGCTGCACGGGCAAACGCTTGAGCATCGCTTAAGCGATCAGCGCGGCGAGCCCCTTACAGGGTGCTCGCCGTGTGCTGTTTAAAGGGGGTGAAAACCCCCTTTATAATGGCGGTGCAGCCAATGACCGAGGCTGTAAAATCGACACATTGAGACGGCATAAGAGAGAGACGGGTTAGAGACTAACAGCTGGCGTACGAACATCGCTAAAGTCGCCACGGCAACCCAAACCCAATAAGAAACCAACTACAGACGGTTCAAAAGTACAGAACGTAAACAAGTACAAAAAGAAAAAGAACAAAACGAAAAAGAACAAAACGAAAGGAACAAAAAGCCGGAGCCTACAAGCTGGCACAGACGCGAATCGCAAGACGACAACTGCGCATAGGTGCTCCGAACATACAATCACGTGAGCGCATATCTCACGCAAGAGGTAAGGACCAATGAACGGACTAAAACATCCGCATTCAAATAAGCTCATACGGTGGGCGATCCTGCTGACAGCCAGTCTGGCGCTCGCTGCATGTGGCGGCGGCGGTGGAGGCAGCAGCAGCCCGCCGCCAACGGCCACGCCACCGCCACCGCCACCACCACCCCCTGCGCCGTCCGGTGACGATGCCCGTCGTGCGGTATTGGCGGATATTGGGACCCAGATCATCCTCCCGGCGCTGCAGGCCTTTGCAACCGAAGCTGGCGATCTGCAGACCGCGGTGGCGGCCCACGCAGCCGCTCCTACCGATGCTAGCGCATTGAGTGCCGCTCAGGCGGCTTGGGACAGCGCCATGGATGCCTGGCAGCGCAATGAGCCGCTGCAGGTCGGTCCGGCCGGAAAATCAAGCAATCCCGATGCCGTCCGCGGCGGTCAAGATCTGCGCAATTTAATCTACTCCTGGCCTCTGACCCTGAACGTCTGCAGCCTGGAGCAAGCAGCCCTGGATGCGGACGCGGTCAACACCAGCACATCGATAGACATCACCGGTCTAGGGGCGCTGGAGCACATGCTCTATACCGCCACCGCAGACGCTGCCTGCACGGCACAACCCGATGCCAGCGCCCGCGCGGCCCATGCTGAACGCTTGGCTGATCGTATTGCTGCGCTTGCCACCGGACTGGTCACCCGCTGGGATCCGGCACAAGACGACTTTCTGGCGCAATGGAGCACCGCGGGTGATGGCAGCGTGACCTACGGCACGCCACAGGATGCTTTGGATTCCCTGTCCGTGGGTTTGTTCTACGTTGAGCAGGAGACCAAGGATCGCAAGGTCGGTCTGACCACCGGCATTGGCTCTACTCAGTTGACCTGTGGCAATGCGGTCAACTGCCCGGAATTTCTGGAATCGCGCCTGTCGGGGCGCAGTGGCGCTAACCTGCGTGCCAACATTCAGACCTTTCGTGATGTCTTCACGGGACTCAACAACGGCATGGGCTTGAATGACCTGCTCAGCGGTGTTGATCGCGAAGACCTGGCCACCCAGATTGTTTCCCAGCTCGATGTGGTACTGGCGCGTCTGGACACCATCGCCAATAACGGTGGCTTTGACGCGGCGGTCGAAGGCATCACCGATGCCAACGAGTGTGTAAACGCGTTTTCCAGCTCCAGCGGTCTGCCCCCTTGCGCGTTACTGGGCGAAATGAAATCGGCACTGGATACGTTCCGGGTCGACATCGTCACCGCGCTGAGTCTGGCCATTCCCGACTCCGCGGCAGGTGATAACGACTAGATCGCACGCGTGACTCAACAAGCTGGCACTCCGGCAAGCGGCACCCTGCCTTCCCGTCGGGTGCTGGCTTGGTTGAACCAGCCCCGCGATATTGCGGCGCTGGCGGTATTGCGCATCCTCATCGGTGGCCTGATGTGTTTTGGCGCCCTGCGCTTCATGCACAACGGCTGGATAGAACGCCTCTATCTGGAACCGAGCTTTCACTTCAAATACTGGGGTTTCGAGTGGGTCACCGTACCCGGTGAGACCGGCATGTACCTGCTGTACGCGGGCATTGCCATCAGCGCCTTTCTGGTGGCCATCGGCGCGGCCTATCGCATCGCCATCATCACCTTCTGGTGCCTGTTTACCTACGCGGAGTTGATGGATGTCACCAGTTATCTAAACCACTACTACTTCATCAGCATGTTGACGCTGATCATGTGCTTTCTCTCGCCCCATCGAGCCTGGTCCGTGGACGCCTGGCTGCGACCCCACCTGCGGGCGAACAGTCTACCGGCATGGCAGACCTACTGGCTGCGCTTTCAGGTCGGACTGTTGTATTTCTATGCCGGCCTGGCCAAGTTTGAAACCGACTGGCTGCTCCACGCGCAGCCGCTGAACATCTGGCTGCCGCCGTTGAGCGGCATGCCCCTGATCGGACCGTTGCTGGAGATGACAGAAATTCACTTCCTGTTCTCCTGGTTTGCGTTCCTTTTCGACACCACCATCATAGCGTTCATGCTGTGGCGCTTGACCCGCCCCTATGCGTTTGTGGTGATTCTGGTCTTCCATGTTCTGACCCACTTGTTTTTCAACATCGGCCTGTTCCCGTTCATCATGGTGTTTGCAGTGTTGGTGTTTTTCGATGCCGATTGGCCGCGCCGCTTGCTACCATCCGGGCGATCACTGCCACCGATCCTCCCGGCACCTGTCACTCAGCGCTGGACGGGGCTTACCGCCACCTGTGCCACCGTTGCCCTAGCTTTCTGCCTGCTACAGTTTGTCACCCCGCTACGCCACTGGGCTTATCCGGGTTCTGTGCTATGGCACGAGCAAGGGATGCGCTTTTCCTGGCGGGTGATGTTGCGCGAAAAGTCCGGCAGCGTGGAGTATCGAGTGGTAACCAACGACGGCAAGCAGACCTTCATCCCGGCCCATCGTTACCTCACCGAAGACCAATATCGGGAAATGGCAGGACAACCCGACATGATTCTGCAACTTGCCCATCACATACGCGACGAGTTTAATGCGCGCGGCTACGGCCCAACAGAAGTCTATGCAACCACCCTGGTGTCATTGAACGGACGCCGCTCGCGCCCGCTGATCGACGCTAGCGTGGACCTGGCCGGGATCGAAGACGGGCTGGGCAGGGCAACATGGATTACACCGGCCCCGCAAGACCCACCGCCCCTACAATCTCCTTTGAAACTGGTAGTTCACAAATGAATAAAAACAGATTCACGGCTGCACCGAGCAGCCTCACCGCCAGATTGACCCTGGCACTCATTCTGGTCGCTCCCTGGGCCCAGGTGGCAGCCGAATCAACCGCCTCAACCGATCAGATCACAGAAGAAATTGTGGTGGTCGGCATTTTCGAGGAGCCGGACCGGGTGACAGGCTCGGCCCATCGGGTCGACGAAGAACTGCTGGAGGTCTTTCGGCACGATGACGTCGGTCGCGTACTGAATTTCATCCCCGGTGTGTACACCCGCGAAGAAGACGGTTTCGGTCTACGCCCCAATATCGGCCTGCGCGGGGGCAGTTCCGACCGCAGCCAGAAGGTCGCGCTGATGGAGGACGGTGTGCTGTTTTCACCCGCACCCTATTCCGCACCTGCCGCCTACTTCTTCCCTCTGACCGCACGCATGGTCGGCGTGGAAGTTTTCAAAGGTCCGTCGTCGATAGAGTTTGGCCCCCAGACCATCGGTGGGGCGATCAACCTGGTGTCAGCGCCGATACCCAATGACACCGAGATGGAAGCGGCATTAGGAACGGGCAGCGACGGGTATCTATTTGGGCATCTGCGCGGCGGTACACAATTCGGTGAGATCGGCGTGCTGGCCGAATACATCCACGTGGCCAGCGACGGTTTTAAAGACCTCGACGGTGGTGGCGATACCGGTTTCGAGAAAAACGAGTTCATGTTCAAAGCGGATCGCGACATCGGCCCGGGCAATCTGGAGATTCGTCTCGGCTACGCCGACGAGGTGTCCGATGAAACTTACCTCGGCCTGACCGAAGACGACCTTGAAGCAGATTCTGATCGCCGCTACGCGGCCAGCGCCCTAGACCGCATGGATTGGGATTGGCAGAGCGCGCGCGCCACCTGGACCCAGCCGCTGGGTAACGCCTCACTGCGCGCCACCGCCTATGTGCAGACCTTCGAACGCGCCTGGCGCAAGTTTAATAACTTCCGCGGTGCCGCGATCCGTGACGTACTCGCCAACCCCGACGGACCGTTCAATCAGGTGTTGGTAAATATTCTCCAGGGTGCGGATACCGACGGTCTGGGTGGCACCGTTGACGACATCCGCATCGGCACCAATGATCGAGAGTTCATCGCATCCGGCATACAGGGGGCGATCAACTGGAGCTTCGGCGATCGCATCCAGCATGACTTTGAGATCGGCATGCGCTATCACTACGATCGGATCAAGCGCCTGCACGACGAATTTGGGTTCGAGCAGACCAACAGCGTCCTGACCGTCAACAACCAGGGCCGCGCCATCACCGCCAACAACACCGGCGAAACCGATGCGGTGGCCTTGTGGATCCGTGATGAGATGTACGTGGGACGCTGGACCATCGTGCCGGGTCTGCGCGTCGAGTCCATCTCCAACAGTTTTGCAAACCGGCTGGTCGGCAGCACGATCGAAAACGACTATGTGGTGGTCCTGCCCGACATCGGCACCACGTTTGAAGTGACCCCCGGCCTGCGCCTTATCGCCGGCGTGCACAAAGGCTTTTCGCCCGCGGTGCCCTCCCTGACCGGCGACCTGGAACCCGAAGAAGCGATCAACTACGAGATCGGCGCGCGCTGGCAGACCGAGCTCGGACAGTTCGAACTGATCGGTTACTACAGCGACTACGACAACCTGACCGCCATCTGCACCCTCTCCTCCGGCTGCACCGCCTCCGGCCTGGATACCCAGACCAACGCCGGCGAAGTCGAGACCCAAGGTATCGAAGCGGGTTGGCAGCACACCTTCGACCTGGACAATGGCCTGCAGATTCCGCTGCGCTTGTCTTACACCTACACCGATGCCGAGTTCGGTGAGCGTTTCTCCTCCTCGAACCCGCAATTCGGCGAAGTCTTCCCCGGCTACGAGTTGCCCTACGTACCACCCCATCGCGGCAACGCCAGCATTGGGCTTGCCGGCGAACGCTGGGGGGTGCAGGTCTCGGTGACCTATGTAGATGAAATGCGCGACGAGGCCGGGGTCGGTCGCTTCGAGGACGGGGCCGACGCGAGCACCATCGTCGACTTTGCTACCTACTACAATTTCCGCAACAACTGGTCGATCACTGGCCGCATCGACAACGCGACCGACGAAGTTGACGTGGTGTCCCGGCGACCGTTCGGGGCACGACCCGGCAAGCCCTTCACCTTCCGGGTTGAAGTGCGCTACCGATTCGGTCCATAGCCTCGGTTCGAAATGTACAGCCGACGGCCCTTTAGTGCCCAAGCCCCAGCGCAAGGCTTCGTCACACGGAGCCTCGCGATTGCATTCGGGGGGGGTTGGGCAGGCTCACGCAGAGAGAACCAAGGTCTGTTCAGTTTAAGGCAACAGCTTTGCGCCTGAGCACCGTTCCCATCAAGCGGGTGAACTGTTCTTGAGTCATTTGAGCTGTTAGACCTTCTAGATCCCGCACGGTAAAGCCCCGTGTCTTGGTCAGTCGGTGGAAGGTGAGGACGTTCTTGGCGAGTTCGCGCTGGCTTTTTGGCCCCGCATCTGCGGCAAGCTGTCTTGCG
>JBCCHL010000108.1:0-15891 GCA_039028775.1 Pseudomonadota bacterium
ACACTTGCTTCTTCTGACACTCAGCTTGTGGAGCATTTCTCTCTTTGCTCAAAAATGGGTGCCAATCCTGGGTAATCGTCTTGCTCCACCGCGTCCGCTGCTACGGTACTCATCCTCAGTTCCCCCCGCCCGAACCGTAATACCTCAAGCCAGTGTTTCTCACCTGCAAAGTCAAACTACCGGCGACATCCCACCGTCCACGTTGACCGCGGTGCCGGTGACATAACTGGCGGCAGGACTGCACAAGAAAGCGATGACATCGCCAGCCTCTTCCGGCTGACCCACCCGGCCCATCGGGATGAGGCCGTTGAAGCGATCGTAGTGCGCGTCCAAACTGAGATCCGGATCGTCTTTGGCGGCCGCCTCCCAACGCAATTTGTGTTGGCGGCTCCGCAGAAAGCCCACGCACACTGTGTTAACCCGCACTCCGGCAGGCGCAAACTCTGTCGCCCAGGTCTTGGTCAGCGAAATCCCCGAAGCGCGTGACAGCGCAGTGGGCTGCGATGCCGCACCCGGCGCTTTACCACCCGGCGTTGTGGTGTTGCAAATCGCGCCGCCGGATTCCTTCAGATACGGCAGAGCATGGCGCGTGCAGTAGATGGCGCCCTTCACCTTCAGGCTGAAGTCGTCATCGAGCTGCTCATCGGTCATTTTTTCGAAGCGTGCCGCGGAAGAGGTGCCAGCGTTGTTTACCAGTATATCGATACGACCCCAGCGTTCGACCACGTGTTTGATGAGCGCCTCCACGGCCGCCTCGTCACGCACGTCGGTTGCGATCCCGATCACTTCGTTGCCGCTACTGGCGCTGATCTCGGCGGCGACTCGATCGAGATCGGCCTGGGTGCGGGACGCGATCGCAACCAAGGCACCTTCCGCAGACAGTCGCTCCGCCGCCGCCCTGCCGATACCTTCGCTGCCCCCCGTGATGATGGCTACTTTGCCGCCGACGCCTATATCCATAGTTCTCCCCTGTTGATCCATTGCGCCCCCGTTTGGTGGGGCATCAAATTTCTGGCTGCATTCTCACCCACCCGCAAGCACCCATGCAATGCTGATCTCCAGTGCTCCGGGCGATGGACCCATGCAGGCCGATCCAATACAATATCCGAATTCGGATTCTGTTTTTGAGGAGACGCTGCGATGGAGCTGTATAAAACCTCCCCCGAAATCGACAACGCCATCGTGCGCGCCGACTGTTGGGCGGACGAGCAGGGCATTCACGAGCAACTCGCGTGGCTGCGCAAGCACGATCCTCTGCGCAAGATCACCCCCGATAACTTCGAACCGTTCTGGAACGTCACCAAGTACGAGGACATCAAAGCGATCGAAGGCAACCGCAAGGTGTTTCTCAACGACCCTCGCCCCGTCCTGAGCGAGAAAGGTCGAGACGCAATGGTCCAGGCGATCACGGGCCGCAAGCACCTGATACGTTCGCTGATCTCCATGGACGATCCCGACCACCGCAAGTACCGCACTCTGACCCAGGGCTGGTTCATGGGCGCCAATCTGCGCAAGCTACAGGCGCGCGTGGACGAACTGGCCAAGATGTACGTCGACCGTTTGGCGGACATGGGTGGCGAGTGTGACTTTGTGAAGGACGTCGCGATCTGGTATCCGCTGCGGGTCATCATGGAGATTCTCGGCGTGCCAGAAGAAGACGAGGCGCTGATGCTCAAGTTGACCCGCGAGCTGTTCGGTCCCGCAGACCCGGACAACGCAAGGTCGTTTGCCCCCGAGGAGTTCTTCTCGGTGGTCGAAGACTTCGAGAGCTATTTCGCCAAGATCACCGCATCCAGGCGAGCGGAGCCGACCGAGGATGTGGCCAGCTTGATCGCGAACGCGCAATTCGACGGCGAACACATGCCGGAAGTGGACGCCAACGGCTACTACATCATCATCGCAACCGCCGGCCATGACACCACCAGCGCCTGCACGGCCGGCGGCGTGTTGGCCCTCATGCAGCACCCAGACCAGTTGCAGAAGTTTCTGGGTGACATGGACGCTTACATGCCTACCCTGATCGACGAGGTGATCCGCTGGGTGACCCCGGTAAGGCACTTCATGCGCACCGCGAACGAAGATTTTGAGATCCGCGGCAAGACCATCAAAACGGGCGAGTCCGCCATCCTCTGGTACCCCTCCGCCAACCGCGACGAAGATGTGTACACCGACCCCTTCGAATTCCGCATCGATCGCAAAGAGGCCAAACAGCTGTCGTTCGGGTTCGGCGCACACGTGTGCCTCGGCCAACACCTCGCCCGGATGGAAATCTCCGCCCTATATCGCGAACTGTTCAGCCGCGTGAAGGACCTGGAACTCACCGGCGAACCACGCTACATCCACTCGTCCTTTGTCGGGGGTTTAAAGAGCCTGCCGATCCGGTACAAAATGAAGTAGCGCCGCAATCGCCTGCAAAACGCAGTCCTGCGTTACGGCACCAGCGCATCGATCGCACCACACCACACGTCCCGGCGCCGCTGCGCCGGGGCATAGCGAGGCTGGCAGCCGTGCTCCCAAATCACCTATAGTGATGCGCACGCATCGCAACGGAGACCCAGCATGGCAGACGTACCCGCCTACATCCTCGGCCAGGCACAGCGCAGTTTTCATGCCGACAGTGCGGTCGACCATCCACTGGTTTTGATGGAGGAGATTGCGCAAGCGGCAATCGCCGATGCGGGCATCGAGGTGGCGGCGATCGATGCGATCGGCTGTGTCGATCCATTTTCCTGGACCTACGCCGACCTCGCGTCCACGCTGGCTGGCCGTATCGGCATGGCGCAGAACATACGGGAGTTCTGGCGCCCGGCGGGTGGCACCACACCGCAAGACCTGCTGCACGACATCGCCATCGCCATGGCAGTGGGCGAGGTGGACATCGCCCTGCTGGTCGGCGCAGAAGCCATGCGCACCCGGCGTAAGGCCACGCGCGCGGGTGAGGAACTGCCCTGGCCACCGCGCGACAAGAGCGTGAAGCCGACCCGGGGCCAGCAGCCATTCTCGTCAGCCTGGGAGGCCCAACACGGCCTGCGCCTGCCGATTCAGTCTTTTCCGATCAACGAGAACGCCCTGCGCGCAGCCCATGGACGCAGCGCTGACGAACAGATCCACATCGCCGCCAGTCTGTTGCACAAGAACGCGTTGGTGGCAGCCGACAATCCCCACGCCTGGTTCCAGGACGCGCCTTCCGTCGAGACCATCAGCGGCGTGAACGCCGACAACCGGATGATCGCCTACCCCTATACCAAGCGCATGAACGCCATCATGGATGTCGATCAGGCGGCGGCGATCATCGTGGTCTCCGAGCGCTACCTGCGCAAATCCGGGGCTGACAACGCCGTCGCGGTCCTCGGCGGTGCCGGTACGGAAGAGATCTGGAACCCGATCGAACGCCCGGATCTGGCGCGCAGCCTCGCCATGAAGTTGGCATTTGGCTATGCCCTGGAACAGGCAGGCCTTGGGGCCGAAGATATCGATGCGTTCGATTTCTACAGCTGTTTTCCAAGCCCCATCCAGATGGCGTTGGATGCGCTGAACATCCCCCTGGACGACCCGCGGCCATTTTCCCTCACCGGGGGCCTCGCCTATGCCGGTGGTCCGGGCAACAACTACGTCATGCATTCCATCGCCACCGCCGTGGAGCGCCTGCGGGCCGCGCCCCAGCAATATCTGCTGGTCACCGGGGTCGGGATGGCCAACACCAAACACGCGGGGACCGTGCTCTCTCATGCGGGGCACATCCCCGCCGGGGCGAGCGGGCAAACCCGCTATCGACTGGAGACCGGCGAGGTCGCCAGACCGGTCGCCCAGGAGGTCGCAGGACCGGCGCGCATCGTCAGTTACACCATCGAGTACGATCGAGCAGGCAAGGCGAGCAACGTGATCTATCTGCTAGATACCGACAACGGCCGGACGATCGCCAACAGCAGCGCCCCGGAAGCCGCGGCCGCACGCTTGCTCGACATGGAGCCGGTCGGCAAACACGGGGACGTGCGCTGGGATGCGCAGGCCGAACGCCAATATTTTGACTTGGGTGTTTAAGTCAAAGCGCGTTGAGTCTTGAGCGGCAATCGATCGTCTGCCGCATAGCTCCAGCAAGTCGATCTTGTGATGAGCAGGCCACCCGGGCGAAAGCTCGCCGTGCCACCCCTCGGCTCAGATAATGCCCTGCCCCGCCATATCCGCGATCTCATCTGCGCTGTAGCCAAGCTCGGCGAGAATCTGCGCCGAGTGTTCACCCATCTCCGGGGCCTTCGTGGCGCCGACGCGACCCAGACCATCAACGTTAACAGGGTCGCGCACCACGTGGGTCATGCCTATGTCATCCACTGCGGGCATCGCCATGTCATTCGCCAGCACCTGCGGATCGGAGGGCAGGTCTTCAAACTCCGCGACCAGCGCTGCGGGCACATCTGCCGCCACAAAGATCGCCATCCACTCGGCCGCGGTCTTGCCTGCCATCACCACGCGTATCATCGCCGTCAATTCGACATGGTGTTCCAGGCGCTTCTCCAACGTATCGAAGCGCGGATCGGCCAGCCACTCGGCGCGATCCATGGCAAGGACCATGCGATCGAAGAGTTCTTCGCTGCGCACCATGGAGAATTGAATCCAGCGCTGGTCCGACGTGAGATACAGGGCCGTGGTCAGGCGCTGTCCGGGGATCTGAGAGAAGTCTGCGTCGGCCCAGGCCGCCTGAGCAAAACAAGACGACGACCACAGGCCGTTCGCCAGCAGCGAGGTATGCACTTTGGCACCCTCGCCGGTGCGCTCGCGCTGTAACAAGGCGGTCATGATGCTGCCATAAAGCGCCACCGCCGTGGGATGATCTCCCATCCCGGCCATCGCCTGAAAGGGCTCCGTACCCTGATGACGCATCTGATGCATCAACCCGGAGCGCGACCAGTAGCCGACGAGGTCGAAGCCTTCCCGATCACGCTCCGGCCCCTCCTCACCGTAGGCGGTGATCGACGCATAGATCAAGCTCGGGTTCAGCGCCTTCAAGTCTTCATACAGCAGATGCTGTTCGCGCCGGAAGGGCAGCGGCTGATTGGTGATGTAGATGTCGCAGTCCGCAATAAGCTTGTGCAACACCGCCATGCCGGCGGCGCTTTTCAGATTCAGGCAAATCGAGCGTTTGTTGCGATTGTCCAGCGCCCAGGTGTAATTGATCTCCGCATTGGGCCCCGGCGGCAGTTGGTAGTAGCCACGATAAGCATCACCCACCTGCGGCGGTTCCACCTTGATCACGTCCGCACCCCGGTCGGCCAGCATCGCCGCACAGGATGGTGCTGCTATCCAGGTGCTCACATCCAGCACCCGCATGCCGCTGAGAATCAGATCGTCGCTCACATGTCCCCCGGTTGTCTTAAATGACAGACTGCTAGTGTCTCGCCGGCGTGGGCGAAGCGCAAATTATGGCCCCGCCATGCGACCGGCGAGGAAGATAGACTCAGACCGTGCGCAGATAAGCCACGGTCTCGGCGAGAATAGTCGGTATGTCCCGCAACGTGACCCCCAGCGAGTCGCGGCGGGTGAAGTCGAAGCCGGTAGCGGGGAGCGCACGCTCGCTCAACGGTTCCGGCATCTGCAGGTCCGGGATCAACTTCGCCAGCTCCGCATAGATGTCCGCCCAATGCCAGCTGTCATAAACCCCAAAGTAACGACCTTGCGCCGAAGGATTTTCGTAGGCGGCAAAAAACAAGCGGGCAAGATCCTGCACATGAATGATGGAATTGGAGTCGTTGGGAATCCGCGTGTGGCGCGGCGGCTCACCGTTGACCATCTTGTGGAGAACAGCCTGGAAGCCTTCGGTGTTGTGCAGCGGCAGAACCGCCGGCCCGAGCATCAGCGTGGGCAGGAAGATACAGGCTCGCATGTCGTGCTCGGCCGCGAACTCCAGCACCGCGCGCTCCATCACGGTTTTGGCGGCAGAGGTGTATTTCTTGGCGGCGTACTGAACCGACTTATCAGACCAGTGGTCAACTTCGTTCTTCAAGGCCACGGGCGGGGTCGGATTGGTGGAACTGGTACTGCTGCAGATCAGCGCATTCTTAACGCCTGCGGCGGCGGCGCTACGCAGAATGTTCAGAGCACCATCGACCGTGGGCATGACAATTTCGCGCTCCCCACGCTCGTCATCCATTTCCCGAGCGGGCGTCCCATCGGGACCCGCGTAGGTCGGGATGAGGCAGGCGATGAAGACCGCATCCACGCCATCGAGCGCGGCGTCGAACGCACCGGACTGTGCCATGTCCGCATCGAACAAGGTAAGTCGCTCGGCGCCAGGCAAAGCTCGCAGATGTGGTGCTTTGCGCGCATTCCCAGTGTCGCGCAGCGTGCCATGGACGGTATAGCCGCGTGCCAGCGCTTCGCGGATCAGGTTGGCACCGACCAGACCCGAGGCGCCGGCAATACAAATTGTCTTGTTGTCATTCATCGTTTGATACCCATGCGGTAGATCCTCCCTGCCGCGCCGCGGCTCAGGCGGAAATGCTGGATCGAAGCGTCTGGGCGATCTCCGCCCGCACGGCCGCGGTAAGTATCTCCGGCGCGATAAACATCTGCATACACACACCGCGATATAGTCCCAGCATCTGCACGGCCTGCGCAGTCGGATCGACATCGTGCCGAATCGAGCGATCCGCCTGACCTTCCCGCAAACGCCGCTCGAACACGGCTCGGATTTGTCGATCGGCATCCGCGGCGATCGCCTGCACCTCGGGCGAACTCATCGCGGCGGTCCAGATGACCAGTCGGGCTTTGAGGCGCTCGTTATCGGGTCGGGCGCGCGTGAGCATATCGTCGAAGATCGCGAGTATGTTCTCCAGCGCATTGGCTTGAGTGTCAGGTCGCGGACGGCGTACGGCATCGCGAAACAGTCTCTCCGACAAACGCTGGATCAGGGCTTCCTTGGTACCGAAGTGGTGGTTGACCAGGCCCCGGGAATAGCCCGCCAGAGCCCCGACCTCCGCCAGCGAAAACCGCACCGCACCACGCTCGCAGATGAGCTTGCAGGCGGCATCCATGAGCGCTTCTTCCGCTTCATGTTTACGTTCGGTCTGGGTCTTGCGCTTGCGGCCTACGCCTGCGTTCATAGCACATCTTAATTATTTTCGAAGCGCCTGCTTTTCGCCTCTGGTTTTTCGATTCCTCGTGGGATCGGACCCACACCCGACCCCTCACGTTGTTGCGCGCGCCACTCAGGCCAGCTTCAGCGGCAGGTCGCGCAGGCGCTGCCCCGTCGCATGGTAGACGGCGTTGGCCACCGCGGGTGCGATCGGGGGTAAACCTGGCTCGCCCACACCGGTGGGATCTTCCTGACTCTCAATAATTACCACATCCACCCGCGGCGCCTCATTCATGCGCAGGATCGGATAGTCGTGGAAGTTGCTCTGCTTGATCTCACCGTTATCGAGTTCCATGTGACCATGCAACGCGGCGGTCAGGCCGTACATCACAGAGCCCTCCATCTGGGCTTTGACAATGTCGGGGTTTATCGCCACGCCACAGTCGACCACACATAGCACGCTGTGCACCTTGATCTGGCCTTTCTCGATGGAGACCTCGGCAACTTCCGCCACGTAGGAGTTAAACGACCCGTGGGCCGCAAGCCCGAGCGCCCTACCCGGCGCGGGCTGCATCTTCTGCATGTGTTCGCCGGCCACCTTCACCACGTTACGCAAACGCGGGTTGTTCTCGAGGTTGTCGATGCGAAATTGCACCGGATCTTGCTCTGCCAGCGCCGCGAGTTCATCCATCGCGGTCTCTTTGGCAAACGCGGTATAGGAATGCCCGACCGAACGCCAGAAGGTCAGCGGCAGGCCATGATCCTTGGTGACATGCAGGATATCGTGATTGGGCAGATCGTAGTCTTCGCTGAACCCTTCGATACTGGAATAGTCGACGACCCAGCCATCAAACGCGCTGTTGGACATACCCACCACCCAATCGATCACTCCATTGGGTAACCCGGGGAAGAAGCCGGGTAGTGCGTTCTTGAGGGTTTCCGGCGTGATGTTGCCGCCCACCCGTTTCACCTGCCACGCGCTGACCTTGCCGTTGTCGTCGATGCCCGCTTTGATGTTCATCAGCGAAGCCGGTCGGAACACGCCGCTCTTAGTATCGTCTTCGCGCGACCACAGCACTTGCACTGGCTTGTTCGTCGCCATAGACAGCTGCGTGGCTTCGATCACGTGGTGCAGCGTCGCGCGACGCCCGAAGGCACCGCCGAGATAGGTCTGATGGCTGCGCACGTTTTCCATTTCCAGATCGGCAAAGCGCGCTACCAGACCCTGCACCGCACCCGGTCCCTGGCTGCCGGTCCAGACGTCCGCCTCACCGTCGCGCACATGCACCACAGCGTTCATCGGCTCCATCGGCGCGTGCGCGAGATACGGCGCAAAGTACTGGGTGTCGATGGTCTTGGTGGCGCTCGCGAGCGCCGTAGCGACATCACCTTGGGAGGCGGCGGATTCGCCTTCCTCGGCCAGACCAGCTTTGTAGTCTTCCAGCATCTGTGCATGGGACACGCTTGCCAGCGGCGGCGTCGACCACTGGATCTTGATCTGTGCGGCAGCTTGTTTTGCCTGCCAGTATTTCTCGGCGACCGCCGCCACCCCGGTGGCGACCTGCACGACATCGATCACGCCGGGCATGTTCCGCGCGGCACTGGCATCAAACGACTCCACCATGGCACCCGCCACCGGAGAACGCTGGATCACGCCGTGCAGCATACCTGGAACGTCGACATCGATGCCGTAGATCGCGGTGCCGGTAGACTTCGACACCCCATCGAGTCGGGTAAAATCCGTGCCGATGTAGTTGAACTCGCTCGCCGCTTTGAGCGGGGTTTCGACCGGCACTTCCAAGCTCGCCGCCGTCGCGACAAACTTGCCATATGGGTGCCGCTCGCCGCCGGAGATCACATGCCCGTTGTCGGTGGACAGGCTGTTGCGCGCCACGCCGAGGTCCTGGGCCGCCGCGTCGAGAATCAGGGCTCGGGTGTCGGCACCCACCTGACGCAGTTGCCAGTAGTGGGCCTTGATCGACGTGCTACCACCGGTACCTTGGGCGCCAAAGTCCGGATTGACGTAGTCCGGATGAGCGCCCGCCAACTCCACCGTAAACGCCGCCGGATCCACATCCAGATCTTCCGCCACCAGCGTGGTCAGGCCGGTCGTAACCCCCTGCCCCATCTCATCGCGAGGACAGTAGAAGAGGATCTGGTTATCCGGCGTGATCTGCACAAAAGAGTTCGGGACCAGCGCCCCGGCCTTGGGATCAAACGCCGCGCCCGGAGCGCTGCAGCCGGACAACGAGAAGCCGACGACCAGACCACCGCCGGTTACGCCCGCAGCGCGGAGGAATCCGCGCCGTGAATAGTTCAGGGTGCTCATGAGGTCACCTCCTGCGTACTCGCCGGATCGAATTGCTGGACCTCGCCCGCAACCGCCAGGATGGCTTCTTTGATGCGCGGATAACAACCACAGCGACAGATGTTACCGGCCATGGCCGCGTCCACTTCCGATTCGCTGGGGTTGGCATTGGTCGCCAGCAGCGCCGCGGCGGACATGATCTGCCCGGACTGACAGTAACCGCACTGGGGCACGCTATTCTCGACCCAGGACTTCTGCACCGGATGCAGGTCGTCGGGTGTTCCCAGGCCTTCGATGGTGGTGATGGACTTGCCCACCACCGCACCTACTGGCAGCACGCAGGTGCGTGCAGCCTGGCCGTCGACGTGCATGGTACAAGCCCCGCACAAACCCGCACCGCAGCCGTATTTGGAACCCTTCAACTTAAAGGAATCGCGGATCACCCACAGCAATGGAGTATCCGGTGCATCGTCGGTACGCACGCGCTCGCCGTTCAATTCGAATTCGATCATGATGTATTGCTTCCTGTGACCAGAAATGTTGTGTGCACCCTTCGCGCGGCAATACCCAGAGATTAGGCATCGCGCTCACAAAGAGATCTATGGTCGGTCCAGCGCCTCATCTTACTTGACACCAAGCAAGCATGTACAGTCTACTGCTGCTGAATGCCAGCCCGCGAAAGGCCGGCCCAAGCGCCCGTTCCGCCCCGCCAAAGGACCTAAACATGCGCATCTCCGTCGTTTTTCCCAGTGTGATGTACCGCGAGGGCGGCGCCGGTGTGACCGCCCTGATGCAGGGGATCGAGCAGATCGGCTACGACGAATTGGATGTGTTCGATCACGTCGTCATGGGGTATCCCACCGAAACCCGCGGGAAACCGTTCTATTCACCGCAGATGCCGATCATGGAAGCCTTCATGATGCTGTCCTACGCAGCGGCGGTGACCAACCGGGTCGCGTTGGGCACCGGCGTGCTGGTGCTGCCCCAACGACAGCCGACTTTGGTGGCCAAGCAGGTCGCCACGCTGGACACGCTCTCGGGCGGTCGCGTGCGGCTCGGTGTGGGCATCGGTTGGCAGGAGGCCGAGTACGACGCCCTCGACGAGGACTTTCGAACCCGCGGCAAGCGCATGGACGAGGCCATCCAACTCATGCGCGCCTACTGGGGTGACGAGCACGTCAATTTCGATGGCGCGTTCTACCAGATCGATGAGATCGCGATGGAGCCCAAACCACCCCAAGGGCGCGACATCCCCATCTGGATCGGCGGCACTGCGGATGCTGCCCTGCGACGCGTGGTCGAACTCGGCCACGGCTGGATGGCGATGAGCGCCCCGGGCGATCCACCGCTACAGGAGCGTCTGGATACGCTGCACGAGTTCGCCGCTCAGGCCGGGCGCGACCCGCAGAGCATCGCGTTGCAGAACTCGCTGTCACCCGGCCCGCTGGACAAAGAAAAGCGCAAACGCTTCTATGACGACGTGGATCTACTGACCGAGCGCGCGCTGGAGTTGCACAGCATGGGCTTCACCCACACCAGTATCGACTGCGTTCCGTTGTTCCAACTGGGTTATCGCACCAGCGAGGCGCTGCTGGAACGCCTGCAGGTCATCCACGACCATCTGCGGCGGGAACTCGCATGAGCCGGAACACCCGCATCATCCCGCGCAGTACGCCCCACCGCTAAGGAGGTATAAGCACCATGACGGACACCGATCGCGTAGGCCCTCTGAACGACATCACCATCATCGATTGCACCATGGCCTTTGCCGGCCCCTTCGGGACCGCCTTGCTGGCCGATCTGGGCGCCAACGTCATCAAGGTCGAGCCGCCCACCGGCGACACCTTCAGATCCCTGCCCCCCTACCCGCCCAATCACCACCACCCCTTTCAAGCGGCGGACGACGGCGCCGACTTCGGCATGTCGTTTGCGGGGGTGAACCGCAACAAGCGCAGCATTCAACTCGACCTCAAACAGCCTAAGGATCGCGAAATCCTGCTGCAGCTCTGCCAACAGGCGGACGCGGTGGTCGAGAACATGCGGGCGGGTGTGATGGACGAACTGGGGGTCGGCTACGACGTCATCAAGGCGCGCAACCCGAAGATCGTCTACGGCACCATCCGCGGCTACGGCGACCCGCGCACTGGCGAGAGCCCCTACGCCCAATGGCCGTGTCTGGACGTCGCCGGGCAGAGCGCCGGCGGGTTGGTCGAAGCCACCGGCGATCTGTTCCCCGTCGCCATCTCCGACATCTACCCCGGCACGCTCATGGCCCTGGGCCTGGTTTCGGCGGTTCACAAAGCACGCAATACAGGCGTCGGCGAGTTTTTCGACGTCGGCATGTACGACGCTATGTTAACGCTGCTGCGCAGCAACATCTCGGCCTACAGTCTCACCGGCAAATTACCCGTCCTGGGCCGCCGCTCGCTGGTGCCCTTCGGCCTGTTCCCGACCAACGACGGGCGCATCGCCATCGCTGCCCCGGTGGAGCGCCACTGGGAATTCCTGTGCAAAGCGATGGGCCGCGAAGACCTGATCACCGACGAACGCACCAGCAGCAACAAACGCCGCGCACAAAACCAGGACTTCACCGAAAGCGAAGTGTCGAAGTGGAGCATCCAACTCTCCAAACAGGAGATCGTCGACCAGCTCGGCGGACACGTCCCGGTCGGACCGGCGAACACCCTGACCGAGATTTTTGCAGACCCCCACGTCGCCGCGCGGGGCATGCTGGAGAGCTATCAGATACCCGGCAGCGGCAACCCGGAGGCCCAGCTGGCGGCGTGTCCCATCAAGTTTCTGGGCGGGCTGGATGGGCTTTACCATCGTCCCCCGCTATTGGGGGAACATACCAACACGGTGCTGGAGGAGTTCGGGATCCCGCACAGGACGGCGGCAAACGACACCGAATAACAAGGCGATGCGCAAAAAAACTGGGCGGGAGGTCGCCCGCCGGCGGCGCGACTACAGTGCAAAGGTAATCTTGCGCCTAGGTGATTGGTTGGGCGCCGGTCTAGAGTAACTTGCCAGGCTTGCCCGATGGCGATGCATCTAACGTGGATCTCGTACGTTAATTCATGCACGCCCGCTCCGGCGATCAATTCAATATCTCCACCCACCCTCTACCCGCACCCCGCAGGGCGAGCTAAGATGATCGTCGGACCTGAACAACAAGCAATACCATGGCTATCGAACAGAAAAGAACGTTCTGCCGCGTCTGCGAGCCCGCGTGTGGCCTGATCGCCACCGTCGACGACGGCGAGTTGGTGAAACTCCAGGCGGATAAAGACCACCCCATCTCCAAAGGCTTCGTCTGTAACAAAGGCATTTACGGTGCGGACATTCACAACGACCCGGATCGTCTTACCCACCCGTTGCGCAGATGTGCGGACGGCACCTTCGAGCAGATCGATTGGGATACCGCGCTGAGCGAGATCAGCGCTCGCCTTCTAGCGATCAAAAATCGTTATGGCGATACTGCGCTGGGTTCGTATACCGGCAATCCGGGGGTCTACAACACGCTCACCGGACCGAGCCAGGGCAGTTTTCTGGGCCAGTTGGGCGTGCGCAAGTTTTTTGGCTCGGGCACCCAGGACTGTGCGAACAAGTTTGCGGGCGGTGCCGCCGTGTTCGGCACCCGCACCCTGCACCCGATACCCGACATCGAGCACGCGGACATGATTCTGATCCTCGGCGAGAATCCGGCGGTCAGCCACATGTCATTCGTCTCCATTCCGCACGCCATGCAACATCTGCAGCAGGCCGAACAGCGCGGCGCGAAGGTGCGCTACGTCAATCCGCGGGAGATCGAATCCGCCTCCATCGCGGGCTCGGTCATCAAGATCAAACCCGATACCGATGTCTATCTACTGGCCGCGATGCTCGAAGCATTGCTCGCGCAAGGCTGGCACGATGACATTTACCGGCACGGCAACAACGTCGAGGCACTGGCCGACTTTGTACGGCAGTACCCGGCCGAACGCGTGGCCGATATCACCGGCATCGACCCGGGCGATATCCGTCGACTGGCGGCAGACTTCGCCGCGGCCGACGCTGCGTGTATCCACATGTCAACCGGGGTCAACATGGGGCGCCAGGGCACGCTCGCCTATTGGCTGCTGCACATGGTATCGCTGGCGACGGGCAACCTCGGCCGGCGCGGCGGCAACTTCTATTCCCTCGGCTTCTACGAGCGTGCCGCCGCATCGGGGCGTAAGTTTCCCAATGCTTTCATGCAGACGGAATTTGGCACCGTGCGTCAGCCGGGGGCGGGGTTGACCCTGCCGGGCAACCTGATGGCCCAGTACATCACCCATCCCGACGAGCCGATCAAGGCGATGTTTGTCAGCAGCGGCAACCCGGTGTTGTCTATCGCCGGCGAAGCGGACCTGCGCGACGCGCTCGAAAGCCTCGAGTTGTTGGTCTGCATCGACATCTACCGCAACGCAACCGCCGAATACGCGGATTACGTGCTCCCTGCGGCAGGCGCCTTCGAACGGGCGGATATCAACCTGGTCGGCCTCGGCATGCAGTATCAGCCGAGCATCCAGTTCACCGACGCGGTGGTTGCGCCCAAATATGAACGCCGGGAAGACTGGTGGATCTGGGAACAACTCGCCCGACATATGGGTTACGACAGCGCGATGGACACACCCACCGAGCCAGACATGTGGGGGCGCATCGACGCCATGCTGCGCTCCCGCGGTCACAGCATGACGGAACTGCGTGAGGCTGGGATCATCGCCCTGGAACGCGCTCGCCCTGACCATCTGTTCGATCAGGTCGCACACGAGGATCAGTTGATCGACTGTTGCCCAGAGATCTTTGCTCCGGCGCTGGAGCGCATGGCAAACCTTTTCAAGGAATTGGCCGCTGAACCAGCCAGCCAATTGAAGCTGATCAGCAAGCGCGACGACTACATGATCAACAGTTGGTACGCCAACGTCGACAAGCTCAAGCGGGGCAAGCGCGCCACCAACTATCTGTTCATGCACCCGGGGGACGCCGAGTCACGCCAGCTTGCCGACGGGGATGAGGTGCAGGTGAGCAACAGCTTTGGTGAGCTTGTTACCCAAGTGAAATACAGCGCAGACCTGTTGCCCGGCGTGGTCGCGATGACCCACGGCTGGGGCCATCAGCGCAGCCGGGGTATGCGCATTGCCCAGGAACGACCCGGTGTGAATTGCAACGTGCTCCTCCCCAGCGGCCCGGACAGTTTCGAACCCCTTTCCAGCCAGTCCCACATGACCGGCATTCCGGTTGAGGTGCGTAAAGCGCAGGCCGGCTGAGCGCGCAGAATCCGGTGTGTTAAAACACTGCGTGTTTACTGCACTTCGGGCAGATTCCGTGGGTCACTGCGTCGTAGCCACCAAAGTACTCGTCCGCCGACAGCCATAGATCGGTGCCGCTGCCAGCCCGCACATTGACATCACCACACCAGGCGCAGCGAGCGAGCAGACCATCGATGCGATCGACCAACGCGCTAGCGCGACGCAACTCGATCAGCCGCCCGACGTTGTCAGCGATGGTCCGCAACCCGGTCATTTGCGCCGGCGCTAGCGTATGGGGCTCACAACTCATGACACAAACCGTTCCAACACACGCCCCATTGTTAACCATGATGGGCGCACCCGCATAGAAGCGCAGCCAAGGCTCAGCAGTCACCCACGGATGGTTGCTGAAACGCGGGTGACGGCGCAGATCCTCCACCATCAAGGCCTCCTGACCGACGACAATAGACTCACAGAAAGTATCTTCCCGGGGTACGGCCGCCATATCCGTACCCACGCAGGCCTTGAACCAAAGGCGCGTATCATCCACAAAGGTCACACATGCCATCGGAGTCTTGCACATTTCCCGGGCCAGCGACGCCTGCTCATCAAACTCGCGTTCAGTCGTCGTATCGAGCACCCGATAAGAGCGCAAGGTGCGAACGCGCTCCAGTTCCGGCAGGTGGCGGCCCTGTGCGCTCGATGCGTCCGGTTCGAGGACTTCTTCACCGTAGTGGGATTCGAACCAGAAGCGCAGATCAGGCTCACGAGAGAGCAGCTCGCGCACATCCGCATCGAGTGACAGCGGGTGGGTTTCGCTCCACAGATGACACGCGTTGACATAATCCAGCAAGGCCACCAGAGCATCGAAGCGGGTCTGGCCCAGTACCGCTACCAGGCTGTTCATCAATTGCGCACGCCGCCGATCTCGCAGCCCCAGCGCCGCCGCGGCCTCGAACAAGTCCTGTTCCTGCTGCCCACCCTCGATCGGCCAGCCGTCCGGCTCATAGATCATGCCGGCGAGACGCTCCAGGCGATCAGACAACTCAGCGTCGGTCCGCCTGGGTCGATTCAACAAGGCTACGACGGCGGACACCTGCAGGGGGGGCACATCCGGATCGCCGGCCACATATCCCGATCCGCACAAAAAGGCTGCATGGCGCAGGACACAATAGGGTTCCACGCAATAGCGCGATAGATAAACGCACAGTTTTTCCGTGAATCGCGGCGGGAAGGGTGCGCGC
>JBCCHL010000109.1:0-15882 GCA_039028775.1 Pseudomonadota bacterium
GAAGGCCTCACGGTCGAGCACCTCGCGCCCGGCATACCCGGCAACACCACCATGTTCTGCGACATGTTCTGCGAGGTTGTGCGGATCGATGCCTTCCTTGTCGGCCAGCGTGCCGGTCTGATCATTCACGGCCACCAGGCGAGCGCCCAGGTCGTGGAGACGTCGCGCGGCCCAGGAACCCACGTTACCAAATCCCTGCACGGTAAAGGTCCTGCCTTTGAGATCTTCGCCTTTGTTGGCCGCCCAGGCTTCGATACACATCACCACGCCGCTACCGGTGGCGGCCTCGCGGCCGACGGTTCCCCAACAGTCGACGGTTTTACCGGTAACCACAGCGATGCCGTTATGTTTGCCGCCGGGACCTGCGAGCTTCAAGTAACTATCCATCATCCATACCATGACCTGGGCATTGGTGCCCATGTCAGGTGCGGGAATGTCGTGTTCGGGGCCGATGTTCTCACCTAGCGCTGCCACCATCTCGCGGCTGAGGCGCTCCAACTCGCGCGCGCTCAAGTCGTGGCTGTCTACTTCCACTCCGCCCTTGGCACCGCCGAAGGGAATCTCGACCAACGCGCACTTGAGCGTCATCAGCATGGCCAGCGCCCGAACCTCTTCCGCGTTCACGTCCGGGTGAAAGCGGATGCCGCCTTTGTAGGGGCCAAGCAGGTTGTTGTGCTGCACGCGGTAGCCGACGATCATTTGGGTAGAACCGTCGTCCATGTTGACAGGGAAGTGCACGCGCACCTCATTCTGGGCGTAACGCAAGCGTTCGCGTACGGACGGGTCGAGATTCAGAATGTCCGCCACGCGTTCCAGGCGTTGGCTGACAGACACGTAAAGCGGGTCTTTTAGCATCGATGGGGCGTTCATAGGGGGTACAACCGAGGTAATTCAAAGAGTTGTTCAAGTTCACTGTAAGCTCGGCGACACTCTTCGAGCAACTGCGGATCGCGCAGGTCGTCGAAAGTGAGGCGGTCTCGATAGTGGGTTTTCACCCAGTTTTCCAAGGCTTCAAAACCCAATCTGTCGCCCAGGACCGGTGCGGTGATCGCACCGGCTTGTTCATCGGTGAGAGACACACGCAGCCTCAGGCAGGCGGGGCCCCCGCCGTTGCGCATGCTCTCGCGCAGGTCGAAATATAGCACTTCGTCGATGGGTGCTTCGGATTCGACCAGCATATTCAGGTAATCTGCAACCACCGTATCGCGCTCACATTCACCCGGGGCCACCAGCAGCAAAGACGGGCGTCCCACGGTTTCGCGTGCGATAAGCTGTGAGTTGAAGAGGTAGGTGTTTACCGCACGCTGCACATCGATGATCTCGCGGGGGACTTTGATGGGGTAAAAGTCCTGATCACCAAACGCCGCGCGCATCTCCTCAATCGCCGCATCGCCGCCCACAAACGCATCCTGATGATAGAACAGGACGTTATTCGATCCGACGGCAATCACATCGTTGTGGAAGACACCGGCGTCGATCACACCCGGGTTCTGTTGCACAAAGAGGCTGCGATCCGCGGCAACCCCGTGGCGGCGCGCTATGGCCTGGGAAGCTTCTAAAGTCTGACGCGCAGGGTAATTCTGTGGTGCTGGCCCACTCTGCAACGCGCTGCGGCCATAAACAAATACCTGCACGCCCTCCGCTTCTTCTTCGACGGCCAGCCGAGTGTGGTTGGCCGCACCCTCGTCACCGAAGTAATCGACGCTGGGCAGCGCGGCATGTACCGCAAAGTGTTGTTCGTCAGCAAATATGTGGCGCAGCAGACGCTCTGTGAACGGATGCTCCATCGAGCGATGAAACATTGCCTGTAGATTGGCCGGCGTAAAATGCACCCGACCATCGGCACTGTCCGGGCTGGGCGTCACCGTGGCGGCATTGGCGGTCCACATAGAGGAGGCGGAGTAGCACTTGGCCACAATCTCAGGGGCTGCCTGCCAGGCTTTGCCCAGCATCACTGCGTCCGGGCCGTTGAAACCCAACTCCCGCAGCAGGGTCAGATTCGGACGGAAGTGCGGCAACAGCACACCCTGCGCAAAACCGCGACCGGCCAACACGCGCATCTTCTCGATACCCTGCAGGGCCGCAAGTTGCGGATTGGCGGGACTCATGGCGTTGGCCTGAGAGGCCATATTGCCGTGCGACAAGCCCGCGTAGTGATGGGTAGGGCCGACGATGCCGTCGAAGTTGAACTCGCGCATCTTCTACGCTCCCAGGCCGGGTGGCGTCGCAGCCGAGGTGGCTTTGTCTTCGCTGGTCATGGCCATGGGATAGGCGCAATAATCGGCCGCATAGAACGCACCGGGACGATAGTTTCCGCTCGCACCCACCCCGCCGAACGGCGCGCTGGCGGCCGCCCCGGTGGTGGGACGGTTGCGGTTTACAATCCCAGCGCGGATCTGTTTCTGAAACTGGTGCCAATGGGCGTCATCATCGCTTAACAAACCAGCCGACAAGCCGTATGCCGTAGCGTTGGCTTGTTCGATGGCGTCGGCGAGATTCGCGACACGGTAGATCTTCAGCAACGGACCGAAGTGCTCATGATCGTCGTCTTCGACGCCGGTCATGTCGATCACCCCCGGTGTGACCAGGGCCCCGGAGGTATCTACGCGGGTCATCAGCACGCGCGCCTCGCCGCCCTTCTTCAGCGCATCCGACTGCGCGTTCATCAGCTGTTCCGCCGCGTGGGCGTGGATCAGCGGCCCCATGAACGGTTCGGGGGACGACGCCGGATTACCCACAACAATACGCTGCACGCGCTCGATAAAGCGCTGCAGAAACGCTTGCCCCGATGCATCGTCCACCACGATCAGGCGACGCGCACAGGTACAGCGTTGCCCCGAGGTGATGAACGCAGACATGAGCGCATGGGTCACCGCCGCGTCTACATCCTCACAGCCGGCATAGACCAAGCCGTTGTTACCGCCCATCTCCAGCGCCAGCATGACTTCCGGTCTGCCGCCCAACTGCTGGTGGATAGCCCGACCAGTGGCGGAACTGCCCGTGAACAATACCCCATTGCGATCCGGGTGGCCGATCAATGCCGCGCCGGTATCGCGCGCACCTTGGATGAGATTAACCACACCTTCGGGAATGCCCGCCTCCAGCATCGTATCCACCAGCAGCGCGCCGACGTGCGGGGTGTGCTCGCTGGGCTTGAACACCACCGTATTGCCCGCCAACAGCGCGGGGACGATATGACCATTGGGGAGGTGGGCGGGGAAGTTATAGGGCCCGAGCACGGACATCACACCGATCGGACGATGGGTCAAGGCGGTGCTGAAGGTTTCTCCAGGCGTATCAATGCTAGGCGTACGGCCGTGGTAGGCCGTGATCGAGGCGTCCACCTTGCCGACCAAAGCCGCCGCTTCGGTACGAGCTTCCCACAGCGGCTTGCCCACTTCATCGCTGATCGCCTTAGCCATGATGTCGACCTTGTCTTTGGCGAGTTCCGCGTATCGGCGCAGGTGTTCGATGCGCTCGGTGAGCGAGGTTGCAGACCATGGCGCGAACGCAGCACGAGCGCGGCGCACGGCCTCGTCAACGTCCCCGGCGGTGGCTATCGGACCCCGCCACAACACCGATCCATCCGCGGGGTTGGTAGAGACCAACTCATTGATCTGATCGATGGTTTCGGGGCTGGACATGGGCTTCTTTAATCTCGTGAGTGATGGTTAAAACTGGGCGATGCGCACTGCGCTGCCGGCCGAAATACCGAGGGTCTGCTGGTCAGCGGCACAGATCGCCACCTCATCGTCGCCGATACGCTGGGCATCACAAACAAGCACACGGTACTCCGGTAGCTGCACGTTGCTGATCAACAGGCGCTCGGTGACAGCGGTCAGGTCGAGCGTCACAACCTGGCGCAATTCGCTCGAGCTTACCGTCTCGATGCGATCGGTCGGCGCGGACACCGCCGGGCCGGCGTCGAAGATGTCGACGTAACCATTGTAAGTGAGGCCTTCTTTTTCCAGGATGCGCCGTGCGCCGTGGGTGTTGTCGTGAAGCTTGCCGATAACCTCTACCGCCGCTGGGTGTAACAAATCTACATACACCGGGTACTTGGGCATCATGTCGGAGATGAACTGCGAGCCTTCGATGCCACTGATGCGATCGGCCTCGGCGAAATCTACATCGATGAACTTGCTCACCATGTGCTTCCAGAACGGCGACTCGCCATTCTCATCGATCCAGCCACGCAGCTCGGCAAAGATCTCGTCGTCAATGCGATCGCGAAAGTCCGCGATAAAAAGAAAGCGACTTCGAGACAGTGCGCGACCTATACCGTCACGGCGATAGTCGGGGTGCACAAACAGCGAACCCAGCTCGGTCTTGCCGGTGAAGTCATTGACCAGGCTCAGGATCGGCGCGGTCTTCGTGACACCCAGGCGCGCCGAAGAGCTGGTCAGCGTGCTGAGCTTGTAGTTGTAGAACGGCTTGTTAACCCCCACGCGCGTGAAAATGGCGCAGGAACCGACAATCGCTTCGGTGTCAGCATCTTCGAGTACCAGGTAATACAGATCGCCATCCGGATCGGGTGAGCAGCGATGGGCGCTGGCCACGGCTTGCTTGATCCGGCCACGCCAATAGTCTTCGTCCACCGGCATGTTGGTCATGCCCGCACCGGTCATGCGCGACAAATCCATCAACGCATCCAGGTCGTCGAGCGCTACAGAGCGGATGATCAGGGATAATGCCTTGCTCACTTCGCCTCCTGCGCAAGAGATTCGAGGATCAGGGTACTCAACTGCGCTCGAGGTAGAATGCTGCTGGGCAACATGTATTCGGCGTGGGAGTGAATCGCCCCACCTTGCACGCCCAGCGTATCGACGTTGGGGACACCGGCCGCGAGAAGGTTGTTGCCATCGCAGCAGCCGCCGGTGGCGTGAAACGTAAGGTCCAGACCCAGCTGGGAGCCGCACCGCGCTACGACATCGAATAACTTCTGCTGGGCGTCGGTGACCGGCTTGGCCGGCCGGCCAAAACCACCGTGCAGCTCAAAGCGATAGTCGCTTTCGTTGTCCAGCGACTTCAGCACATCTGCCAGGAACGTCTCGACCCGGGCCTGAGCGCCCGCGTCTGCCACCCGCACGTTGAAACGGCCGATGGCCAGATCGGGGACAATGTTGAGCGCCCCACCACCCTGTATCCGCCCGAGGTTCAGGGTGATGTCCTCACCACCGTTGATGCTCGTGAGCTGGGCGATCACCTCGGCCAATTTCACGATCGCGTTGCGACCCCTTAGAAACTCGCGTCCGGCGTGTGCGGCACGTCCGTGAACGATCAGGGTGAAGTTGCCGCTGCCTTTACGCGCGCCCGCCAGGCTGCCATCAGGCATCGCCGGCTCGTAGACCATGCCAGCGTAAGCTCCTCGCGCTGCGTCGAGCACCAGGGGCATGGAGCTTTGCGAACCGATCTCTTCGTCGGGGTTCAGCACCAGTTCCCAATCGAGGGCGGCCGCGTGGGGGCTGGCAGCGAACAGCTCCAGCGCGCTCAGCATCACCAGAATGCCGCCTTTCATATCCGCCACGCCGGGACCGCCGAGCTTGTCAGCCTCAAGCTGGGTGATGGTCTGGAAGCTGTCGTCAGCGGCAAACACGGTATCGAGATGTCCAACCAGCACGACTTTTCTTGGTGCACCGGTTTGTTTGTGCATGCGCAGCACCGGCCCCACCGGCTGGTCCTGCCAACCACCTTCATCGTCGATGACGCGCAGCGGCGCCACCTCGTGCAGGGTATAAGGTAGCTGCAAGCGGGACTCGGCGTAGTCACCGATCACCCTGGCCATCTGCGCCACCCCGGCGACATTGGTCGAGCCGGAGTTGATCTCGCTCCAGGCGCACAGCGTATCGAGCAGCGCTTGTTGCCGGGGTTTGAGGCTGTCTAGGTAAGCGAAATTCATCTTATGCGCTCAGCCGGTGGGACCAAACTTCTGCGCGGCCTCCTTCAACTTGCCGAGCGCCTCATCGATGTGTGCCTGGGTGACGTTGAGGGGCGGCAGCAGTCGCACGACGTTACCGCCGGCTTTGGTGACCAGTAGTTTTTCTTCGCGCACCGCGGCCACAAACGCCGCGTTCTCGAATTCATCAGCGAGCACCAGACCGGTCATGAAGCCCAGGCCGCGCACGCCTTTAAACAAGTCGGGGAACGCGTCGCACAAGCGGTTCAGGCCGTCGTTGAGATAAGCCGCGTTGGTGCGCACCTGCACTAAGAAGTCCGGCGCAGCGACCAGGTCGATCACTTTGCTCGCCACGGCCATCGCCAGGGGATTGCCACCATAGGTGCTGCCGTGGGTGCCCACCACCATGGCGGCAGCGGCCGCTTCGGACGCCACACACGCACCCATGGGGAAACCCGCGCCAAGGCCTTTCGCCAGGGCGATAACATCCGGTTGCACGCCGTATTGTTCGAACGCAAACAAGGTGCCGGTGCGGCTGATGCCACACTGGACTTCGTCCAACATCAGCAGCAGGCCATGTTCGTCACACAGCGCGCGCAGGCCTTGGAGGAACTTCTGACCAGCCGGGGTGATGCCGCCCTCGCCCTGCACCGGCTCGACAATAATGCCGGCGGTCTCGTCGCTGATCAGCGCCGCCACCGCATCAAGATCATTAAACGGCGCGTGGTCGCAGCGCTCATCCGACGCGGTGAAACCGGCCATGTGCGCCGCGTTGCCGGCGGCACACACCGCCGCGTGGGAGCGACCGTGGAAAGCGCCGTGAAACCCGATGATGCGCTGGCGCTGAGGTTGACCACATTCGTGTTGATAGCGGCGCATGAGCTTCAAACCACACTCGACCGATTCGCTGCCGGAGTTGGTAAAAAAGGTGCGCGACAAGCCGGACAACTGGGCCAAGCGCGCGGCCAAGACCTCACCCTGGGGCACGCGCAAGGCGTTAGAGGTATGCCACAACTTTCCTGCCTGCGCCTGCAGCGTAGCGACCAACTCCGGATGGGCATGACCCAGGCAGGAGACCGCAATACCGGCGAAAAAGTCGAGGTAGCGCTCGTCGCTGTCAGTGAAGAGATAGGGCCCTTCACCGCGCACGAAATGCTGCTCCGGTGGGGCGTATACGGCTAACAGATGATCGCGTGTGGCATCATTCTGCGCGTCTGCAGCGGGCTGGCTCATGGGGGTTCCAAACAGGTTCTCTAAGACTGCATAGAATAGTCGAAGAGGCCTCGAATGAGCTTGGGAATGGGTCACGGCTTGACGAACGAAAGCGCAGAAAAACTACCGAAAAGCGCACAAAATTCGGTCAGTATCGCGGTATCGTTGACTCTCAGCACAACCACGCAGAACAGAATTCCAAATGCACGCTGATTGGGGAGGGATCAACGGGTATCTACCTCCGGTGGGCATGCGGTATAGTCCGCCGCCTCGCACGTGCTGTAGAAGCTGGGTTAATGAGCGCCAATATCGACAAAAAAGATCTGCAGATTCTCTCCATCCTGCAGCGTCAGGCACGCATCTCCAATCGGGATCTGGCAGAGCAGATTCACCTGTCCCCCAGCTCCTGTCTGGGGCGGGTAAAGAAGCTCGAGAAGGCCGGTATCCTAGCCGGCTATCACGCCCAAATCGAAATGAAGAAAGTCGCTCGCGTGGTGACCTGTCTGGCTACAGTTCAGGTCGACTGGCAGTCAAAAGATGGGTTGGACGAGTTCCTGAGTTACGTGGCGGGTTGTGATGAGATTCTGGAGTGCTACACGATCAGCGGAGATTTCGACTTTTTTCTCAAGATCATCGCGCCGGATATGGATCGTTATGTGGAGATTACAGACACGCTGCTCAACGCTACAGAAGCGGTATTTAAACTGAGCAGTCACGTGATCATGACCACACACAAGAGTGACATCGTGTTCCCTCTAGAGAAGCTGATTTAAGGCACAGAGATAACACAATGAGATGAACCAAAATGGTGCGCAAACGCAACGTTTTGGGGCATTCAAAGCGCGTGATAGCGGTTTTGGGTTGGTGTAAAATCGCGCGCTCTAAAGTGCGCAGTAGAAAAGAGACGTCAGCAGTGAAGCAGACGCAAGCCGCACAAGCAGAAAGCCGGAAGCCAAGGTGTCCACCTGCCAGCCGGAGGTTGAGCGGCTAACAAAAAGGACTAACAAAAAGGACTAACAAAAACAACGACGACGCTAAGGCGCAAACGTCGGATGAATAACAAAACGCAGATCACCTGAGACGTGACGTAAAGCGTTGGTATCGAAAATTCACAAAAGTAATATGAAGGGGTCGTTTATGAAAACTGGAGTTGGGGGTATCCCCCTGGGTCGCAGGCCTCTGGCCACGGCCGTTTCCCTGGCATCGCTGCCGCTGGTTCTGCCAGCCGTGCATGCCCAGGCCGATGAATCCAGCGCTAACACCATCGAGGAAGTGATCGTTACCGCATCACGCCGCGAAGAAAGTGTGCAGGATATTCCGATCAACATCACCGCGATCAGCGACACAATGATCGACGATTTACGCCTGGACGGCATTGCGGAGATCGCCCGCTACGTGCCGGGCCTCACGGTCATCGATCGTGGTCCGCGCGACGAAATACCGGACATCATGGTACGTGGTCTGAACACCGACGGCTTAGGCCCGGGGTTTACCTCCGACACCGTTGCCATCTATCTCGGTGAAGTACCGCTCACGGTGGACCTCAAGCCCATCGACCTAGAGCGCGTGGAAGTGCTGATCGGTCCCCAGGGTACCCTGTACGGACAGGGCACCATGGGCGGCGCAATCCGTTACATCCCCAAGCGCGCCCAAGCGGATGAATTCACCGTCGACCTGCGCGCTGACATGTACTCCAACGTCGAAAGCGATGGCCTGAGCCGCTCTTACGGCGCCACCTTCAACGTGCCGATCATCTCCGATGTGCTGGCCCTGCGCGCCAATATCGACGAGTTGAAAGACGAGGGCTTTATCGATTATGACTTTGTCGTGCGCGAGTCCGGCGTCTCCAATCCAGAGCCGGATCTGACCGATCCTGCTGCTGTGCGCGCCAACCTGCGCAGCGTGGAAGATGCCAACGGGGAGGACGCGCGCACCGCCCGCGTCAACCTGCGGCTGACGCCCAATGAGCGTTTCGATGCCAATCTCTGGTGGTACTACCAGAAGAACGAAGCAGAAGGCCGCCAGATCGTTAACCGCCAGTCCTTTGGCACCGGCGACTTCCAGAGTGGTTTGCGCTACGAAGAGCCCAACGAGTACAAGAACGAGATGATTTCTCTGGAAGTGAAAGCCGACCTTGAGTTTGCTGAGGCTACCTTCGTGTGGGGCGATTCGGAGTACGACGAGATCGGCCAGCGCGACCAGACCGACCTGTTGTTGAACTTCGAATACGGTTACGAATTCTTCCCGACTTTCTCCTCGTTCACACGAGAGATCGCCACCGAAGATACCGAAACCGTCGAAATCCGGCTGACCTCGCAACACCAAGGTCCCTTGCAATGGGTAGCGGGTTACTTCCGCAACACGCTCGAGTCTTACTCCACCAGCGAAGAGTTCACACCCGGCTTTGACCAATTTGCCGTCGACAACTTCGGCGGTGTGGCGCTGCGCCCGGATAGTCTCGAGTACTTTTCCATCGCTGATCAGTCCGAGGAGGAGCGCGCCTTATATGGTGAGTTGTCCTTCGACATCAACGACTCTCTCACCACCACGGTGGGCTACCGCTCTTACGAGTTCAAGGTCAACAGTACCTCGGGCTTTGGTCTGCCACTGTTCGAAACCGTTTTTCTGGGCGAACCAGCGGACGCCATTAATGTCGACCTGGGTGATCCCAACCGCGGCGAAGACGATGGTGAGCTGTTGAAGTTTAATGTGGCATGGGATGTCACCGCCAACAGCATGATCTACTTCACCTACTCAGAAGGGTATCGCAACGGGGGAGTGAACTCCGTACCGCTGTGTACCCCGGATCAGATCGCCAGCGCCCAGCAGCAGCTGTGTGCACTGGCCGACGAGATCCTGATCGACCCGGATACCATCGAAAACTACGAGGTCGGCCTAAAGGGTGTTTACCTGGATGATCGCCTCTCCCTGAATCTGGCCTACTACCAGATCGACTGGGAAGACCTGCAGGTAGCCGATGTCACCGAGAACGGCAACCTGCCGATCACCGGCAATGGCAGCTCAGCAGAGTCAAAGGGCCTGGAAGCATCCGGTCGCTTCATCATCGATGAAAACTGGGAAGTGAGCTTCAGTTATGCGTACACCAACGCGGAGCTCGTGGCTGACGCACCCGGTTTGGTCGGTCCGCTGACCGCCCTGGACGGCACCCGTCTACCCGGGCACGCGGAGCATGCCGGCACGCTGAACGTGACCTACTCCACCGTGGTCTTCGATGACATAAGCCTGGACGTGAACTACGGTGTCGTTTACACGGGCGACATCTTCAACATCCCCGGCGGTGATGAGGATACCCTGATCGATGACACCGGCGCGCCCGGAGATCGCGGCGGCGAAGCCATCCCGAGTTGGGATGTGCATCACCTGTCGGCAACGTTCGCCCGTGACAACTGGCGCGTACAGGCGTACATCGACAACGTGTTCGACGAGTACTATATCCTGGGAACGCGTACTTCGCGTCGCTTCTTGCAAAACGAACGCGCTGGTCCGGGCAACAGCATCAATGGCTTTACTTTACGTAGCTATGGTCAGTTTGTCGGCCTGCCCCGCAACATGGGCGTGAGCGTGAGCTACTCGTTCTAAACGTCAAATCTATCGCGGACGAGAGTCCAATGCGGTAGGAAAAAAGGGTACTTGGTAGTACCCTTTTTTTATGCCTGAAAGAGACAGCCTGCACCGCGACGCCCTCGCCGCCCTGAACCGTGGTGCTTATCCTGAAGCGGCACAGCTGTGCCAGAGCCTGCTACAGAACCACCCAGACTTTGCGGATGGCTGGTTCCTGATGGCGATGGTGGCGGCGGCCAATCTGCGCATTCCCAAGGCGCTGGAGCTGATCGACAACGCCCTCAAACTCGATCCGAACAACGCGGAATACTGGTGCCAGCAAGCCAAGCTCCTGGCGATGACCCAGCGCAACGCGGCCGCGCGACAAGCCGCCGAACGCGCACAAGCGATCGGCGGCTTAGATGCGCTGGGGTGGGATACGCTGGGGGTTGTGTTCAGCAAGCTGGGTGATTTCGGACCCTCTGCCGCGGCGCTGCAACACGCCGTCGCCCTGCGGCCCGACAATGCACAGTTTCATTTTAATCTCGCGTCGAGCCAGCAGTTTCTCGGCAAGGCAGAGGCCGCGCGCACACACTATGAAGCCGCGCTCGCGACCAGACCGGATTTCTATCGCGCGCACTGGGCACTGGCGGAGCTGGAAAAAACGGCCCCGAACGCTGACCGCCTGGCGCATCTCGAAGGGCTACAAGGGCACGACAACCTCAAAGCCGACGACAAACTCTACCTGGGCCACGCCCTCTACTATCAGTACGAGCAAGCCGGTGCATACGACCGTGCGTTTGATGCTTTGTTGTATGCCAAGCGCGAGCGGATCGGCCAGATCGGTTACGCCATAGCGCAAGACGAGCGCCTGTTCGATGCGGTGGCACACCAACTTCCCGATGCCAATCCCGACCAGACGGCTGGGGGTGGCTGCTTGTTTGTCGTGGGCATGCCACGTTCCGGTACCACGCTCGTAGAACGCATCCTCGACAGCCATCCCGAGGTACGCTCGCTAGGCGAGCGACAGGACTTTGGCCTCGCGGTGAAGGCGGCGTCGGGGACCACATCCCGCTTGGTGCTGGATGAGGACGTCCTGCAAGCCGCTTGTGCGCGCGGCGCCAACCACATAGCCCGCCATGTGCACGGACGTCTGCAACACGACCTGATGCCAGGGCAATACCTGGTCGACAAAACGCCGCTGAACTTTCTCTATCTGGGACTGGTCCTGCGTACGCTTCCGGCGGCGCGGGTGGTGGTGGTCCGCCGGCATCCCCTGGATACCATCTTCTCCAACTTCCGCCAGCTGTTTGCGATCAACTTCTCCTATTACAACTACAGCTACGAGATCGGCGACACCGCCGGCTACTATGCGTTGTTCGATAAGTTGATGCAGCATTGGCGAGCGCTGTTTCCCGAGCAGTATCATGAGGTGGTGTACGAAGATCTGGTGGCCGACGCGGAGCCGGTGACGCGCAGGCTGCTCGAGCACATGGGTCTGGATTGGGATCCGGCCTGCCTCAAATTCCACGAGAACACATCCGCCGTATCCACCGCAAGCACGATGCAAGTGCGTCAACCGCTCTACCGTTCAGCGCTGGCGCGCTGGCAGCACTACGACAAGCACCTGGACGACGCCAGGACCATCCTCACCCGGCAAGGTGTGGCATTCTGATACGCCACTCTAGTTGTAGTGGTGGATAAGATCGCTTTCCAGGCGCTTCAGACGCGCCTGGTACAAGTCGGCTTTCTTGAGGCTTAGGCGCGCGAGCTGCTGATCACCCAACCCCGCCGCGGCGATCGCCCGGGTCTGATAGAAGCGCGGATTCTTACGCTCCAGATCTATTGCCCGCTCGATCGCGGTGAGCGCCTCGGTATAGGCTTCACTCTTGATCGACTTCAGCGCCTCCGCAAAGTGGTAGAACGGATTGCGCTCGACATAACGACGCACGCGCACCGCATAGGCATCCGCCTCAACATTCTTACCAATCACCCTCAGCGAGCGCGCCATCCCCGCCAACGCACCCTGGGTGTTGGGCGCCAGCGCCAGGACATTGCGATAAGCTTTGACCGCCGCCGCATGCTGGCCGCGCTTGGAATAGAGAGCGGCGAGATTATTCCAGGCATCCTGGCTGACCGGATCGATCATGATCGCCCGGCGCAGGTAAGCAAACGCCTCGCGGTCCTCACGCTCGTACAGATGTGTGACTCCAAGATTGATATAAAACAGCGCCTCAGCCTGGGCATCTGTGATGCGGCGCGCGCTGGCAAACAAATCGGGCCGTGCGACATTAAAGTCGACGGTCATTTTCTGATGCAGTTCACCCGGCAACCGTATCCCGGGCAGGACCACGTTGATGTGATTGCTACGCACAATGAACTCACCATCGACGTCAAAGGTCGGCTGCTTGTCGATCATCTGATATTCGGCCTCTATGCCGAGGCTGCGCGCCAGCGCGATAAACAGGTTGGTATAGGCGAGACAGTTGCCCATCTGGTTATCAAAGGTGCCGCTCGCGGTGTAGGTTGCGTCCTGACGGTAACTGTTGGTGAAAAAACCGTCTTCCATCATCACCGCCAGCAGACGCTTGACCCGCCAGTATCCGAGATGGGTGCCATGCGTGGCCTGAGTGGCAAAGGCTCGCATCGCCGGGGTCGTGTCGAGGATATCCACCCGAGCGACCGGGGGCACTTCCTGACCGAACGCAGCCGTGCCGTCGATCAACGCTACATCATGGGCGAACTCGTCCACCGCCTGCACAGCACATCCGCTGCACAGCCACAGCAGCAGAAGACAAAATGTGTTCGCGACGCGATACTCACTCACCATAGGGCGAATATAGAGTCACGTCCGAGAGAGCTCAAGCTTTGTCTGACAAATGCCGGCATCACCCCTACCGCGTGGGAATCGACCAATCCGCTAAGCGCTCGCCGTAAGCGCACAGCCCGGACGCCGCACAACTCAACCCTGAACCCGCGCGCGGACCGCTGACTATCGCATCGGCTAAACCGCTCGTTCGGCTAAGCCCTTTGCAGCGCAGTCGACACTCGATAACATACAACGCCACGCCCCTGCGGGTGCTTCCACAGCCGGGCATTTACACGCGGCACACCGGTGGCTCAGATCAAGAATCTGATACGTCTGCGGGCACCGCACGCCGCAGTGGAAAACAAGCGTGTGGAAACAATTAAAATGCAGGTTGTCGACACGCGTGAGGAGTACGGAAGCCGATGATCGAAGTATTTGAACTGTGTGCGTCGGTGGCCAGCGGTATGCTGGCCGGTGCGTTGCTCACCGAAGCGTTTATCCTCGTGCCGTATTGGAAACGGCTCGAGGTGGCCGAGTTTCTACGCCTGCACCCGACCCTGGGCCCATCGCTGTACCGGTTCTTTGCACCGCTGACCGTAACCGGGACGTTGCTGCCAATTGTGGCCTACGTCCTGGTCGCGTTTAGCAGCGGTGAGGTGTTCTCCGCATGGCTGATCAGCGCGGCGGCAGCACTGACCCTACTCGTGCTCTACTTTGCCTTTTTTCGCCGGGCCAATGCGCTGTTCGCGTCCACCACAGATACACAACAGGCGGCGACCACCCTCGCGGCATGGGACAAAGTGCATAAGGTGCGCACGATTGTCGCCTGCATGGGTTTTGTGGCTGCCGTCATCGCGCTGACAAGTTGACAAGTCGCCATCAGCCCGCGCCGAGCACCCATGTGCTGTCCTAGTAAAGGAGACACAAGATCAGACTTGCGGGCGTCCTAGGGCGACGAACGCCGCATACGATGAGCTGTCGTGCGCTTGCAACCATTCGGTCCACGGCGCCAAACACTCGGCGCCGCGGTCGTTGAAGGGCCGTTCCCGGCGACTACCAGCCCTTGGATTTTGCTCGACAGCGCCGGTAAGCCCGCCAACTGGCTTTCTTCGCGCGCACAACACGCACGCCCTCGCCCATGGCGCCGGGATCTGACGCGAGCTGGTTCACGCCAGCGGCAGGGTCAAAGTAGGCGCTCCCGACCTTGCCTGTATCGATACGATCCTGGGTGGTTTTGGTGAGGAACGCAACGTCTTCATGGGAACTGAAGCCGATGGGGAAACCCAGATCATCGTTCCAATCGTCGACATGCAAGTGCGGGACTTTGTCATCGGCGGGCCGCGACCAGAACGCGAGGCCGGATTGAGAACCCGGCATACTGCGCAGGTCCGGGTTGCCCTCACCCATCATGAAGCCATTGCGAAAGCGCCGATTGTCGTCGTCGACGGACCAGGTGCCGTCCTGCAGCAACCGCCGAGCCAGTGTATCGAATGCAAAGTTCACGTACGGTTGGCCCATGTCATCCACCGGATAACGATGGTTGTCCCTGTATTTGCGCAGCAGGTTACCCTGCGGATCGTAGAAACGCACATCGAGTCCATACAGCTGTTCTTCGCGCACAATACCATTGGCTGGAACTTCGTTTTTGTTATAGCTGAAACTGCCGTTGACAATAAAGCCGGCGATCTGGCCAGACCAGTGAAAGTCGTACGTGGCGATGGCGCAGTAGTTGTTGCGCGCCAGGGCGCTACCCGGCAAGACAGTCATTGCCACCAGGCTCAGCAAGCCGATCAATTTTGTGGAACCCCTGTTCACAATATCCTCCTTAATAAAATGTTTATGAATAATTTAGGTGGGTCGAGAATCAATCCCTCAAATGCGAATGATTCTCATTCAAAATTAACGATTCACGTGCGCGGCGTCAAGTGGCGATGGGGAAGACGATGAGTCAACAAAGTTATGCGCAATGGATGCCTGGGGCGGTCGAGCCGGCCTTGGTGTGACGTGTTGCTGCCCGCCACGTTCGAAAATTTTGCATCAGCAGTAGGAGGCGCCAGAAAGCACATCGAATTTCACTGCGCTGGCTAAACGCTATGACCCGTTGATCGACCACAACTTGATCTCTTGCACAACGAAAACGATAAAAAACCCAACCAGCGCACGCAAACCACATCGTTTAGAGTGAGGGCCATGTCTTGCGTGATTGCCATCACCGGTACGCCGGGAGTGGGTAAAACCACAATTTGTAGGCTCCTGGCCGAGCGTATCGCCCTGAGCGCCCATGTCGAAGCTGATGAGCTGCAGCGGTTCATCGTCGCGGGTGGCCAATGGCCGAGCGCGGGGACCAAGGTCGCCCACGCGCAACTGCTGCTGCGCACGCGCAATGCGGCGACGCTGGCCGCGA
>JBCCHL010000110.1:0-15863 GCA_039028775.1 Pseudomonadota bacterium
TACATCCAGAACCACATGACAAATGTCCAGCCGATCAGTGCGAGCACCGGATAGATGAGTGCGGTGTCGATGATACCTATCTGCATGGTTTACTCTCCTCTTGTGGACCCATTCTTGAGCCTTCGTTTTGTTGTATGCGTATTTTTGTTAGTTCTCTGCGTCGATGCTCAGCGTCCTTCGACCACGGCTTCGATGAGGTAAGGGCCTTCCGTTCGCATACCATCATCCAATGCCACGGCAAAGTCTTCTGCGGTCTGAACCCGACGTCCGGGTACCCCATAGCCCCCGGCCAACGACACCCAATCGATGGACGGGTTGCTGAGATCGAACAGCGATGCGGCGCGCTCGCCGATGTTGTTGACGCCCAGCCGGCGGTATTCCGTATCGAGGATGTGATACGTGCGGTTGGAGTAGATGACGGTCACGATGTTGAGATTTTCGCGTGCGGCGGTCCACAGGTATTGCAGGGTGTAGCCCGCACCGCCGTCGCCTAACAAGGCAAACACCGGTCTGTCAGGGCAGGCGACCGCAGCACCCACCGCGACCGGGCCGCCTTGGCCGATGCTGCCGCCGGTGATGTTCATCCAGGAGTGGCGCACCGCTCCTTGCAGATGCGGGTAGGCAGCGCCGCCACCGCCGGAGTCTGTGGAGACGATAGAGTTGTCGGGGATGAGTGCCGCCAGGGTTTGTGCGATATTGTTTGTGTCGAGCAGGCCTTCCGGGAGGCTGGGTCGGTCGCCCTGCACAACGTCGGGTGCGTTGGGGGCGCCGAGGGCTTCGGCGACGCGCTGCAGACCATCAGCGACGTCCTGATGGCGATGGGCCAGGCGGACAACCTCACAGTCTGCGGGGACCAGATCGCTGGGTGTGGTCTGATAGGCGAAGAAACTGACCGGCGCTTTCGCCCCCGCGAGGATGAGGTGGGTGTAGCCCTGCAGGGTGGCCATCACATCCTCGGGGAAGTACGGCAGTTTTTGCACCGGGTGGACGCCGGGGCCGGATTCTATCCGGGCGGGGAAGGTGGTCGAGAAGACGCTGCAGCCGGTTTGTTTGGCGATGCGTCCGGCCTGGCGGATGCCTTCCTCGGTCAGGGCGTTGCCGTCCAGCATGAGCAGCGTGGTACGGCCGGCTTTGCCGAGCACGTCGACCGCTTCGAGGACGCCGTCGCTGCTGACCGGGGAGAAGTGCCGGGTGAGCGCGTCACCCACCGCAGCGTGGCCGTTGCCCCAGGCGCTGTCTGCCGGGACGATCAGCGTGGCGATGTTGCCGACGCTGTCGGGGTTGGCCGCGAGGCTGGCGGCGACGGCGTCCCGCGCGTCGTGCCCCACGCCCTCCGACGTGTTGGAGGAGCGGATCCAGGCGGAGACGCCGCGGGCGATGTCTTTGATATCTGAGGTCAAGGGCGCATCGAAGTGGCCATGGTAACCCGCGTGATCGCCGATGACGTTGACCACCGGGCTGGCGGCGCGGCGCGCGTTATGCAGGTTGGCGATGCCGTTGCCCAGGCCCGCACCCAGGTGCAGCAGGGTGATCGCCGGCGTCCCGCGCATGCGGGCGTAGCCATCGGCGGCACCGCTGCAGACACCCTCGAACAAACAGAGGATCGCACGCATGTTTTTCTGGCCGTCGATCGCCTGCACCATGTGCATTTCTGAGGTGCCCGGATTGGCGAAACAGGTATCTACACCGGCGCTCAACAAACCCCGGATCAGACTCTCCGCTCCATTCATATTCTTATCCTCCCCGCCGCCATATCGTGCCGGCAAACGTAACGCTTACGAAAGGGAGATAGTACCGGAGTTGGTGCGCGCGGGGCACCTGTTGAAGGGTGTGAGCAGCGGCGAGAAGCGCCCGAGGACTGAAACGTCGTCGGGCGCTTGGCGGACGGGAGCGGCTAGTAGCCGCTGTCCAGAATCACGGGCGGGTTTGGTGTTGTGCCGTCCGTCTGAGTTGCGGCGGGTACCTGCAAAGCCTGCAGATTCGCCACCAGGTCCGCTCCCGCGGTAGCCGGGTTGACGTCTTTGTCGATCATGGCGATGACGCCGTTGGCATCGATATAGAAGGTCCAGCGATTGGCATACCCGTGTCCACCCAGCACGCCGTAGGCTTGTGAGGTCGCCTTGGAGGGATCGGACAGGATGGGAAACGACGCGTTGTTCTTGGTCGCAAACCCGGTGTTGTCTTCGATGGAGTCTACGCTGGCCATGAAGTAGGCCACCTCAAAGTTTCGAATTTCCTGGTCACTGTCACGCAGCGCCTTACATTCGATGGTTCAGCCGCCGGTAAAGGCTTTGGGGAAGAAGGCGACCACCACGTGCTGGCCCAGCAGGTCGGAAAGACGGTGCAGGTTACCGTCGGAGCCCTGCAATTCCCAGTCCGGTGCCATGTCACCCACCTGGACCGCGGCACTGGCGGCAGCGCCATACAACAACGCGGCGATCATCGCCGCCCGCCGCATCAATTTCACAGACATCGTCAACATCGTGTTCTCCACTTATGGCTCTTGGCATGAGCAGTTATACCAGAATTGTATCGCCAGCCCTCGTAATATTTTGGTTAAACTAAGGGCTCGACACAGCCGCTTTTTACTCATGAACAGCTCTTTTACGACCGCCCCTATCCTGTGCCCGACCCAGACCGTGATCGAAGACTGGATCGACTATAACGGCCATCTCAACATGGCCTACTACCACGTCATCTTCGACCGCGCGGTCGATCACGTGTACGACTACCTGGGCATCGGCGAAGCCTACGCCCAGAGCGGGATCGGCTCCTGCTTTACCATGGAAGTGCACGTGCACTATCTACAAGAACTATCCCTGCACGACGACGTCGAAGTGCAGTTCCAGCTGCTCGATTTTGACGCCAAGCGCCTACACTTTTTTGAACAACTGGTGCATAAGAAGGAAGGCTATGTCGCGGCCACATCCGAGCAACTGGGTATGCATGTCGATATGCACAGCCGCCGTTCCGCGCCGTTCCCGGGCGCGGTGACGGACAAACTCACCGCCATGCTTGCGACTCACAACACGCTTGAGCGTCCGGCCGAGGTGGGTCATAAAATCGGGATTGTGCGACGCTGACACGCGATTCCCAGGCATAAAAAAAGCGGCCCGCGAGCCGCTTTTTGCCGGTTCCTTCAGGCCTAGTAGCCTTCCAGTTCCCCGTAGCGATTACGATGGTAGTTCACATCGCCAAAAGTCTGCTCGGTCACCGCCGCACGCTTGATAAAGAAGCCGATGTCGAACTCGTCGGTCATGCCGATACCGCCGTGCATCTGGATGCCCTCACGTGAGACCAGGTTGAAGGTCTCGCCGACCTTGGCCTTGGTCAGGCTGGCCAGTTTGGCCACCTCGCTGTCATCGCGGCCTTCGTCGAGGGCGGTCAATGCCTCCAACACACAGGACTTGGACAGCTCGATCTCGCAGAACATGTTGGCCGCGCGGTGCTTCAGCGCCTGGAAGGAGCCGATCGGCACGCCGAACTGCTTGCGCTCCTTCAGGTATTCGACCGTACGCTCGAAGCACTCCTGCAGGCTGCCCAGCATCTCTGCGGACAGGCCGATGCGCGCGATATCGAGGGCCGGGTCGAGGATGTCCGCGCCCCCACCGGCCGTGCCGATCAGCGCATCGGCACCGACGCTCACGTTGCTCAAAGCCACGTTCGCCGCATTGCGAGAATCCGCCATCTTGGTGCGGGTGACGGAGACGCCATCCGCGCCACGATCGACCAGGAACAGACTCAACCCGTCCCGATCCCCGCTGTTGCCGCCACTGCGCGCGACCACAATCAGTTGGTCTGCAACGTGGCCATCGAGGACAAACGTCTTGTTGCCGTTCAGGGTATAGCCATCGCCGGACGCTTGCGCGGTGGTGGCAATGGCGTACGGGCTGTGGCGGTGGCCTTCCTCGAGGGCGAGCGCGAGGAGCAGTTCGCCGGTGGCGACCTTGGGCAGCAGATCCGCTTTCTGCGCGTCGGAGCCGCGGTTGACGATCGTACCCCCGACCCAGACGGAGCCGTACAAGGGGCTCGCGGTCAGCGTGCGACCGGTTTCTTCCGTCACCACACCCAGGCCTTTGTAGCCGAACGCCAGGCCACCATGCTCTTCCGCCCAGGGGATCGCCGCCCAACCCAGTTCCACCATGGAACCCCAGGTGGCGCGGTCGAAACCATCCGCATTGTCGTCATCGCGCAAGGCGCGCAGCTGCGCAATCGGCGCGTTGTTGGTGCAGAAATCCTTGGCGGAATCTTTGAGCATGTTCTGCTCTTCATTGAGAATCATCGGCATCGAAGCCAGCCCCCCGTTACTCTTGGACGTATTGTTCAAACCAGCAATCAAACCAAAGTCGGGGCGGGATGTCTACGCCGGGGCGCGCCGCGACGCGCCCTTACATCTGACTTACACAGCTTACATCGGTCGCACTGCCGAACGTGAACCCGTTCACTATTATAATGCCCACGCCATCAAGGTTTCTGATCCAAAGCGCATGAAAACTCCGTTACTCATTGTTGTTTTTGCGTTTATCGGCTGGGTTGCGTTTACCCACGGGGACCTGATCGGCGTGCAAGCAAGTACCGTGTTGGGTGAGCTGCGAGGATATGCCGCCACCCTGGGGTCCGCGGAAGCCGTCCAGATCACGGCTGTGCAGGGGGATACAGGCACAGTCGCGATCTGGAACTTGCCCCACCTAGCACTCATCCTGCTCGGCGTGACCGGCTTGTTGTGGTTACGCCGCCTGGTACGTATCGCAGTGACCTGAGCGCCTGCCCTAGGCCTACACCCGCTCCCTAACTCTCCACAACACCCGCAGTTGTTCGCTAACATCGTCCTATGAGCGAAGACGAGATTTCCCAGGCCCTGGCGACACTTAGCCAGCACCTGCAAACCACCCTGCCCAATGCCCGGATCGACCCGCATGTCCTGCCGGACACCGAGGGTCTGCGCCTTGGATTGATCAATGCCGACTTTCCGACCGGCCCTCTCGACCCGGAGGTGATGCATGCGGTGATCGCCGCACCCGCGTACTGGTCATTCTGCTGGGGGAGCGGTCTGGCCACCGCACAGTGGCTACACGCCCACCCGGAGATTGTGGCGGACAAGCGCATCGGGGATCTGGGCAGCGGCTCCGGGGTGGTCGCCATCGCCGCGCAGCGCTGCGGAGCTGCATCGGTGATCGCTTGTGATAACGATCCCCACGCGCTGGCGGCGACCGTGGCGAACGCGCAACTCAATGGGCTGCACCTGAGCACAACACCCATCATTGAGGAGCTGCGAGATCTGGACATCCTCTTTGTTGCCGATGTGCTGTACGACAAGAGCAACTACCCATTGTTGCAACAGGCAAAATCCTGTGCAAAGCACATCATCGTAGCGGATTCCCGCATCAGCACTTCACCGGACCCGGAATTCGAGCCCACCCATCAGATCGAGGCCCTAACCTATCCGAACCTCGGAGAATTTGAGGAGTTTCGCAGGGTGCAGTTTTTTGAGTGGCGGGCGCCGACCACGGCAACTTGAAAGGCCACGCCTGGACGCGTTGTTGCCACAACCGCACAGGAGGGTTGAAGTTCAATCGCCCTGGCCCGCGCTAACGGGCCACGACCAGCACTGCCATCTCCTCGACTCGAGCATTGATGAGATCGTGCAGGTTGCGCTGATCATCCATCCGCAACCATGTCAACGCGGTTTCCTGATCCGCAAAACCGGCCAGCACCAACAGATCCGCGCCCATGTCGCTCTCGACCGCCAGTATTTCGTGGTGCCATAACACCCGGCCGGGGCTCGCCGCGAGCGCGGGCAAGAGATCCAACAGCGGATCGCGGCCCGAGGCGCGCAAGGCAAACGACCAGACCACCAGCGCGGCATCGTCGATCCGCTCCGGCAGCGGGGCTGTGCCGACCAGAATGCTGCGCTGCACCCCGGAATCCGTCATGCCGCGATACTCGGGCGCGGTCACGACCCGCAGCAGATTGCGTCCATGGGGAACGCGGGAGATCAGCAGCTGTTTGTACTCGCTGGCCTGGGGGCCACGCCACAGATGCGCTTTGGCAAAAGAGCCGACCTCGGCACCCTCTTCCTCCGCGAGCAGTTGCGCATAGCGCGCGCCAAATTCTGCGGTGGGTGCGGCGATAAAATCGAATACCACCACATCTCTACCCTCTTCACCCTCGTACCCTGCGAGCGCGAGCCACTGGGGTCCCAGCCACTGCAGCACCGCAAAGCCGAGCACTACGGCGATCACGAGCATCCACACGACCCGTTTTGTCATCGTCGCGTTACTTCAGTTCTGAACACTTCTCCAGTGTAACCTTGAGCGGGTGAGCGCACGAGTGCAGACCCCCAGAACGGTTCTAAGCCGGCGCACCGATGCCGACAAAACCGATCATGCGGGAGATCTGCTCGCCTCGAAACTCGACGAAGTACTGACCCAGCTGTTGCTGATCGGAGCCATCTGGGCCGGGGCCACCAAACGCCACGGTGGCACGGGTGGTCTCGGCGATGGTGTCGCACACCAGCACCCGGGCGGACCAGCCCGGCGCACTGGCGGAGAACATGCCCACATACTCTGCGAGTGCGTGCGCACCATGAATGGGTGCAGGGGCATTCGGGTCTGCATACTCGACGTCGGCGGTCACGGCCGCGGTGATGAGGTCAGAGCGAGCGTCTGCGGACTCGACCTGCCAGGCGGCAAAGAAACGGGTGATGGGGTCATCCATGGTCAACTCCAGTTGAAAGCGCTGAACATGATCGCACATTTGCTCGGGCGGGTGTCTACGCCGCGTATATCTCTTGCAGAACCGCCCGCCAACCTCGACGCCTGGATCGCTCGCCTAGCCCCTCTCGACGAACGTGTTGACGGGTCTGCAGGCAATGCCGCGCCCGGTTTGCCAGTACCACGCCCGGCATTTACAGAGTACTCTTGGCGGGCAATGGGGAGACAAGAGTCGGATGCACAATCACGAGCAGCATCACCAACTTGAACAGCATGGCGTGGTTGTCGCGGTCACGGAACTCAACCCACCTGGGTCGCATAGCAACGCGCCGACCGTAGTGATGGTGCATGGGCTTCGCGATACGGCGGAAGCCCTGCGCAGCATCGCGCAACGCTACGTCGCAGCGGGATATCGGGTCCTGCTACCCCACCTGCGCGGGCACGGACGCAGCGGCCATGCCGATCACTACGCGATGCCCAGTTTTCTCCTCGATCTGGCGCAGGTCTACGACACGCTGTGCAAGGCTCCCGTCGCGCTATTCGGCCATAGCCTCGGGGGTCACATCGTGTCCAAATACGCCGCTTTGTTTCCCGAGCAGATCCGTGCCGCGATGATCATCGAGGGACTCGGACCACCCACGCGCCGCCACGAGGGGGACGAGGCAGCGGAGATCGCCGCCTACCGATTCATGCTGCAGGCACGCACGCAACGCGGGAAGGCGCGCAGCTACCAAGATCTGCAACAGGTCAGCGAACGCCTGCTACACAACAATCCGCGCATGTCGCCCGCGCTTGCAGCCCACATAGCGCCGCATCTAACCCGCACAACCCCGGAGGGCCTGACCTGGAATTTTGACCCCATCGCCAACAGCGTGTTCATCGGCAGTTCGCAAGCCGAAAACGCCAAGTTCTGGCGCCAGGTGCAGTGTCCGACCTGTCTGATCAGCGGCACTCTGTCCTACGAATATTGGGGGCGCGAGATGGCCGACCCGGACTTCAGCGGTAGATTCGCCGAGGGCGAAATGGAGCAGCGCGCAAAGAACTTCGCTCACCACGAGCATCACTGGTTCGAACACTCTGGTCACATGGTGCACTACGACGAACCTGACCGTTTAGCGGACGTGACCACCGCTTTTCTGGAGCAATACCATGTCTGAAGAACTCATAACAACCGATCTAACACAATTCGATGGCGCCCAGGTGGTGGACGACCTGAACCGTCTACTGCGTCTCCGGACAACGCCGATCGGCATGAAACTGTTCAACGATGTCGCCGAGATGGAGGCGATACCGCGCATCCGTCGACCGCGAGACGTGCACACCACGGACCAGATCGTGGGACAGGCGAGCCGCAACGGTTGGACCGTGGGCATCACCGCGAATGATCTGGTGGGGGCGCAGTGTTCGACGGTCATCGGCCTGCACCCGCGCAGCGACGATTGGCTCTCCGGCGATCGTATGAATGGGGTGTGGTATGGCACCGCCGAAGACGCGGCAGCACATCAAGAGGCGATGGATGTGGTCCCATTCGGCATGTACCAGGCGATGGCGGTAAGCCCCCTAGCGAGCGGTCGTCTCAATCCGCCAGACATTTGTCTGATCTACGCCACACCGGCGCAAATGATCATATTTATCAATGGCTTACAATACATTGGCTACAAAAAACTTGAGTGGGGTTGCGTGGGTGAATCCGCCTGCGCCGATTCCTGGGGGCGCGCCCTGGCCACCGGCGAACCCAGTCTGTCGATCCCCTGCTTTGCCGAACGTCGCTATGGCGGGGTGATGGAAGACGAATTGTTGATGGCGATCCCGCCCGGTTTCCTGCCCAAGGTGATTCAGGGGCTCGAGACGCTGTCGCGCAACGGTCTGCGTTATCCGATCCCGCAGTACGGGGTCAACAACGACGTGCGCGCGGGTATGGGTGTGAGCTACAGCTGAAGCCATCTTTCGCAGTAACAGCAATCCCGCGCTGACAAGCCGACGAGATTCGCCTAACAAAAAAATCCACACAACCGGATACTAACAAGGAGCCCAACATGGAACTGTACGAGGCCATGTCCACTTTGCGGGCGGTCCGTCGCCTGAAACCCGACCCGATCCCCGAAGACGTTTTGCAGCGTATCCTCGATGCGGCAACCTGGGCGCCCACCGGCGGTAATCATCAGTCCTGGCGCATCATCGCGGTGCGCGATGCCGAGCTGAAACAAGGGCTCGAAGATCTCTATCGACCGCACTGGGAAGGCTACATCCCGGGTTACGAAGAACACATGCAGCACATGCCCGCCGAAGCGGCAGAGCAATCCCGCCGCGCGCTGGCCTCCGGTACTTACCTTGCGCGGCACATGCACGAGGCGCCGGTGATCTGCGTGTTCTGTTTTAATCCGTCCCACATCACCATCACGGACGCAGAACTGCCGCGCCCTAGCGTTGTGGGCGGTGGTAGCATTTATCCCGCGGTCCAGAACCTGCTGCTAGCGGCCCGTAACGAAGGCGTCGGGTGTGTTTTGACGACCTTGTTGTGCATCGAAGAAGAGAAGGTCAAAGCACTGCTCGACATTCCTGCGGAATGGCACACCGCCGCCCACGTACCCCTCGGTTATCCAGTGCTGGGTGGACACGGACCGATCAATCGCCGGAGCGCGGCGCAGATGGTGTACACCGATCGCTTCGGCGACACATAACGTGCACCGGATGACTTCCGCATACATAGTTGTTGGACAAGCGCGACAACAGGCTTGATCGGCCGAGAGTAATTGCGCATGGTCCCACCATCTTCGGGAGGAATATCATGCGACGATCAATCCTTGCGGCTACCACGCCGCTTGCTGTTGCGACAGCACTGCTCTTTGTTTCGGCATCTACACAGGCCACGCTGATCAACGCCACGGCCAAGCTGGACTACGCCCAGGAAGTCATGCCGAGTAATGGTACGCCCAGCAACGCCACCGGTGTTGCAAAGCTCCGCTTCGACACCGCCAATAACACACTTGATGTTTCTGCCAGCATTCATGGCATTTTTGTGGCCGATGTCACCTTTCCGGTCGGGCCGTTTAGCTTTGCCGGTATAGGTCCATTTCACATTCACAACGCGCCTGCGGGCGCCAACGGTCCAGTCGTGACGGCGATCGGTGAGGCAGGGTTCTTTTCTGCCACCGCGAGCGGACTTGCCATACAAGCGCAAGGTCTTGCGATCGATCCATCGATTGTGGCGAGCCTTCTCGCGGGTCACCTTTATCTGAACCTGCACACCTTGGACTATGCGTCCGGCGAAATCCGTGGCCAGATATCGGTGCCTGAAGCTGGCACTGCGGGTTTATTGGTCCTGGCGCTCGTCGTTGGCGTGCTCAGAGCTCGACGTCGGGCTGCTATTCGCTAGTACAATACGATCCATCGGGCACCTCCCGAGCCACGGTCTGCCGCGAGTTTGCTTAACGCTGACAATTAGGGGCTCGGCGCTAGCGTCGGCGCTGTTGTGGATAACGCCCCGTCACCCGGTTACCACAGGCCCTACCCCTGACCGGCCAAAGCCAGTACATTACGCCGCCTTGTGTCAGCGTCGTAACAAGCCCCATGAAAAAAGTACTCATCTCCCTGCTCGCTATCATCATCGTCGTGGTTGTGGGTCTGCGCCTGCTCGGACTCTCACCATCGGATCTGCCGGCCAACGTTGCAGTCGGCACCGGCATGGGGGCCAAGCTCGGATGTTCGGCACGTTTCATTTCCGGTTTTGAGCCCGCACGCATCCAACTGGACCTCACCAGCTACACCCCGGCAGCGGACTTCATCGACCTGCACTTCGACGATACCGCGCGACGTGTCACCGCCAGCATCCTGGGTTTCGGGCAGACCCGCGCAACCTACCGGCCGGGCCTCGGCTGTACGCTGGATATCGGCGACGTTGCGCATCTGGATCAAGTGGAAGCGCCATCCTTCGCAACCAATAACGCGGATTGGCCCGCGGGTGAGGGTAGCTCTGCGATCAGACCCGACGTGCAGACCGCCCTGGAACAATGGCGCGAGCGCGACAACGCGGCCGGTCTCGACACCCGAGCCCTTGTCGTGACGCACAATGGCGTCCTGGTCGCAGAGGCGTACGCCGCGGGCACCGGCGCAGATACCCCATTGCTCGGCTGGTCGATGGGCAAGAGTCTAACCTCGATCATGCTCGGCAATCTCGTTTTGCGGGAAGAATTGGACCTCACAGACAAGCCTGTGTTTGCGGCTTGGGCGCAGGACGACCGACGCGATATCTCTCTAACGCACCTGCTCAATATGACCAGCGGGCTCGACTTCGCGGAAGTCTACGCACCGGGCAGCGACGCGACGCACATGCTGTTTACCGCCACGTCAGCCGCCGACGTGGCGCTGGCGAGTTCGTTGGCCCATCCGCCCGGCAGTCAGTTCTCCTACTCATCCGGCACCACCAATCTGCTGAGCCGTCTGTTTGTGCAGCATCACGGCGGCACACAAGCTGCACTGCGCGCGCTGCACGAAGATCTGCTCTTCCCACTGGCCATGCACCACACCTATCTGGAGGTCGATCCGGCCGGCGAGTTTGTGGGGAGTTCCTATGCGTATCTGTCCGGCCGGGACTGGGCGCGTTTAGGGCAATTGATGCTGAACAACGGTGTCCTCAACGGCGCGCAGATCGTAAGTCCAGCCTGGGTGGCGGCCGCCCAACAACCCAACCAGAGCGACAATCAAAACGGCTACAGCTACCAGTTCTGGCACAATCGCAACGGTGACCAACTCCGCTGGCCGTCCCTCCCGGAGGACACCTACGCCATGATGGGTAACCGACAACAGCGGGTGATGATCATTCCCTCGCGCAAGGCGGTGATCGTGCGCCTCGGCTGGACCCAGGGTCGCTATCCGACGGATGAAAGGGTGGCGAGCCTGCTAAACCTCATCTAGGTCGCTCGCCTGACCAACAGGTTCAGCCTGGCTACTCCCTAGAGTTGGGGCAGCGTTTAGCGGGGCTCCCGTGCGGGGATCGTGATTCGCAACAGCACACGGCTTTCGATAGGCCGAAACCAAACGCGGCGAAGGCGTCAGCATCGAGGCGCGTCTCATGAGCAACGCTTAAGTTGCGCCTGATACCGTTTGGCCTGTGCCGCCACCTTGTTCGCGTAGCCCTTGATTGTCGGCGACTTCTTCCAATGGCCTTTGCGATAGCCACTGATGCCATTGTAGTAGGCCAGATACAGCCCGTACGCATTGTCTTTGGCCAAGCCCAACTGCTTGTGCGAACGGTGGTTGTACCAGCCGATAAAATCCATGGCGTCGGCAAAATTGTCACGATCAGTAAACCACCGATCTGTCTGAGCCTCATAGTCCTTCCAGGTTTCATCCGTCGCTTGGGCATAGCCGTAAGCACTCGACAGTCGGGTGGTGGGAATCAGCCCAAGGAAACGCCGGCGCGGCGGTTTTGCGTTCGCAACATAGTGCGATTCACGGTGCACAAAAGCCATGCTGATGTGGACCGGGACACCCCACTTGCGGCGCGCCTTGTTGGCGGCTTTACGCCAACTCTTCTTCTCCGCAAAGATATTGCACAGATTGTTGGGATCGCGCGGCGGATTGGCCGCACAACTGGTCAGTGCCAAGGTGGCCGCGAGCAACAAGCCCCAGGCGAACACCCGCGCGCACGCACTACGCAGGCGAAGCGCGAACGACCTATTGCGCGAGGCCATGGGTGTCCAGAAAATTCAGAAACTCCGCTTCGTCCATGACCGGGATGTCGAGAGACTGGGCTTTGGCGAGTTTGCTGCCCGCCCCCGGCCCGGCCACCACCTGGGTGGTTTTGGCGGAGACAGAGCCCGCCACCTTGGCGCCCAGGCCGACCAGGAGGGCTTTGGCATCGTTGCGCGGCATGATCTCAAGCGTACCGGTCAACACCCAGGTCTGCCCCTGCAACGCGAGGGTATCGGCTTTGACCTCCACCTTCTCCCAGGTCAGCGCGTCGGACAGCCGCCCCACCACCGCCCGGTTTTCTTTGGCGGCAAAGAACTCGACGATGCGCGAGGCCACTATGGGGCCGACGTCATCCACAGCTTCGAGCGCTTCGGCATCCGCGTCCATCAACGGCGGCAGATCACCGAAGTACATGGCCAGGTTGGCCGCGGTGGCTTCGCCGACCTCGCGGATACCGAGCGCGTAGATCAAGCGCGCGAGCGTAGTGGCGCGACTCGCATCCAGCGCCTGAATCAGATTCTGCGCCGACTTCTCCGCCAACCGATCAAGCCCGGCAAAATCTTCTACCGAGAGCGTATATAGGTCTGCCGCGTTAGCCACCATGTCACGTTCGACAAGCTGTTCGATGATCTTGTCGCCGAGCCCATCGATGTCCATGGCCAGACGCGAGGCGAAATGCTTCAGACCCTCCTTACGTTGCGCGGGACAAACGTTATGTGACGCGCTGCAACGGGCCACCGCCTCATCATCGACTCGGACCACAGCACTGTCGCACACCGGGCAAGTCTGCGGCAGCGCAATGGCCCTGGCGTTGGCCGGCCGCTTGGCTTCCACCACCCCCATCACCTGGGGGATCACGTCACCCGCCCGTCGAATGATCACGGTATCGCCGACTTTGAGCCCTAACCGTATCACTTCATCCATGTTGTGCAGGGTCGCGTTGGAAACCGTTACGCCACCGACAAAGACCGGCTGCAGGCGGGCAACCGGTGTGATCGATCCGGTGCGGCCCACCTGAAACTCGACGTTCTCGATCAGCGTGGTCGCTTCCTCCGCCGGATACTTGTAGGCGATCGCCCAGCGCGGCTTGCGGGTGACCGCACCCAACTCAGTCTGCAGCGCCAGCTCATCCACCTTGATGACCACACCATCGATGTCGTACTCCAGACTGCTGCGCTGTTCCAAGACCTCTTCCACATAGGCCATGCAGGCGTCGAGATCCGCACAAGCGCTAGTCAGGGGATTGGTGCGCAAGCCCCAGTGGGCAAATTGTTCGATCACCTCGATATGGGTGGTGGGCTGCCAGCTGTCATCGCTCCAGCCGAGGCTGTAACAGAACATGGTCAGTGGTCGCCCGGCCGTGATCCGCGAGTCGAGTTGGCGCAGCGATCCTGCCGCCCCATTGCGCGGGTTGATCAGCGGTTTGTCACCGCGCGCCAGCGCTCGCTCATTAAATTTGTGAAACTCTGGGATCGGGATGTAAATTTCGCCGCGCACTTCAAAGCGCTGGGGATAGTCGACTCCCTGCAGCCGCAATGGTACCGACTTGATGGTACGCACGTTGGCGGTGATGTCTTCGCCGGTCTGGCCATCGCCCCGCGTTGCCGCAAGCGCGAGTTGGCCGTCCTCGTAGCGCAACGCCACCGCCACGCCATCGATCTTGGGTTCGCAACTGAAGCTCATTCGTTCAGGGGTGTTGGTGCGGCCGCTGATGCGGGTGATCCAATCGGCCATTTCCTCCCGAGTCGTGCACTTATCGAGGGACAGCATGGCCCGTTCGTGGGTGACCTTGTCGAACTGCGACGCCGGCGGCGCCCCGACCCGCTGGGTCGGCGAATCGGCGGTGACGTGATCGGGATGATCGGCCTCGAGGCGGCTCAGTTCATCGAACAGCGCATCGTACTGCGCATCGCTGATCTCGGGCGCATCCTGCACGTGGTATAAGTGCAAATGCCGTGTCAGCTCCGCCTGCAGGAATTGCAGGCGCTCGATCGGTGCTTCAGATCCGGGCGCGGATTTCTTGCTCGCCACCGAACTTTGCGCCGTCGGCTGACCGGTCAGGCGCGCTTGGACAGACGGCGACGCGTGAAATCGGCAATGCGCTGGCGCATATGTTCAGCCGTCTGGCCGGTCATGATGCTGTGCTGTTCGTCGCGTACTTCACCGCCCAGCATATCCGCCGCGCCTCGCGCTGCCGCTAACATATCTTCGAACGCCCCGAGCGCATCATCCGGCCCAGGCAGGCGCATGAAGAATGACATACCCGGCGAGCGCAACTGCTCGAGATCGGCGAGATCAAACGTACCGGGCTCAACCAGATTTGCCACGCTATAGAGCTTGGCTTTGGTCATGTTGTCGACCCGATGGAAGATACTCATGTCACCATAGCGCAATCCCTGAGCGCGCAAAGCGTGCACCAGGCTTTCGCCACCAAAGCGCTGTCCGTGCGGCGCGAGCACATGCAGGATCAGCAGTTCCCCGGCGACCGGTTCTTTCTCTTCCGGCTGTGGTTCCGGCGCAGGTTTCAGTGAACGAGAAAAACGGCTGCCGAAACTGGGTTTGCTGTCCACCTGCTCCCGTGCGACCTCACGACCGCCCGCGTTCCTGACCTCGCTGCGAATCTGTACTTCGCGTACCCGCGCGCGACTGGACTGTCCGTCGCTCTGGGCTGCGGGCGCGCTGGGCTCATCTTGGAGCTCGGGCTCATTGGCAGCCGAAGGCATGTCCTGCTCTTCGACCACAGGCTCCGCTGATGGCGACGCGGGACGAGCAGAGGCAGCAACCGCGTGCCGTTCTCCCTTGGCGACGTGCGGGCGTCGATTGGCGGGCGACTCCTGCGGCGCGGTCGGTTCGCCGGCTGCGACGGGATCCATCAACACCGGCGGCGCGGCTTCGCCGCTCTCAGCGGCGAAGTCGAGATGGGCCTGGTACTCGTCTGCGGGCGTCTGGCTGCGGCGCTCGACGGGTTGTCCGGCAGGATCACGATGGGGGCTGATCACGCGGGCGCCGCCATTCGGCAGCTCGCCGCGCAGGCGTTCCATCTCATCGATATCACCAGGGATCAGATCTGGCACGATGTCCAGACGCAAAGGCTCACGACGGGCTCGATAGCCGATCCAAAAGCCATGACCCACAACCATGGCAATAAGGATCCCGCCCGCGATCAGGATAAAATCTTTGATGTCCAACCTAGGCTCCTTGATCGCCTTCGTGGCGATCCATGTTTCAACCTACCCGCGGGCGAGCGTCCCCTTTACGATCAGGAGACGGCCATCGCTGCGGCCTCGTCCACATCTACAGATACCAGGCGCGAAACACCCGGCTCCTGCATTGTGACGCCCATGAGGTAGTCAGCCATTTCCATTGTTATTTTATTATGGGTTATGAATAGAAATTGTACGTCTGCCGACATTTCCTCGATGAGCCCCGCAAAGCGCGACACATTCGCGTCGTCCA
>JBCCHL010000111.1:0-15787 GCA_039028775.1 Pseudomonadota bacterium
CCGCAGTCTTATCGGTGATCGCGGCCTCCAATTCCCACTCTGCCGTGCTCTGACCGTACCCAATCTCAACCAACTCACATCGATGGCGCGCCCGGTGTTGAGCGCGTTGACGTCGCCCTCCTTGATCCAGCGCCGCGCGCCCATCAACTCGAGCAGAAACTCCAGGTGATCGCGTCCGGCGGCGTGGGCCAACTCATGAATAAAACTCTGTTCCACAAAGGCATTGGTATTCGACCCCGGGGCACGCCAGGCACCACATTGGGTGTCGAAGTCCATCATGCTCTGCCGCACTCGGGCATTGGCCAGCGCGACCATGGGAAACTCATTGCCGCGCAGGCCGGAACCGATCACCGTGCGGTTCGCATACTTATAACCGATGTAGTGCTGGTCCCAAGCGGCAAGTTTTCCGGCGGGGTCGACAGCACCGCGCATCTGTTCAAACCCACCCACGCGATGCCAGTCATTGTGGATGTCATCCGTGCGCGTCCATGTCATCTTCACCGGCACTCCGACATGATGCGATATGGCGATCGCCTCGGTGGCATAGTCGTGAATCGCGCGGCGTCCGAAGCCACCACCCATGCGCAACGGATGCACGGTCACGTTCTCGGGCTTCAAGCCGAGGAAGTTACCCGCCAACTCTTTGATCTGCGCAGGAAACTGGCTCCCCACCCACACTTCGAGTGTGTCATCAGCCCCGTTCTTGCCGGCCCGATAGTCCGCCGTACAGTTCATCGGCTCCATGCAAATGTGTGACACGTAAGGGAACTGATAAAAGCCCTCGACGGTCGTGTTGTCCGGGTTGGCCAGCGCCGGTTCCACCGCCGCGTTGTCTAAGCGGACCTCACCACCACCGGCCGCGACGATATCGCGGGCCTGCGCAATCTGTCCTTCCCAGGTGTCGGTGGACGCACCCTCAAAGTCCCATTGGACGTCCAGCTTGCTCTTGGCGTCCAGCACCGACCAGGTATCTTCGCCGACAATCGCCACACCGCCCCGCAGCTTGGCCATGCCATCGATGAAGAACATTTGCGCCTTGCCGGCATCTGCATTGGGTTCCAGGATGAAGGCGTGGGTGATACCGGGCAGCGCGCGGATTTCGTCCGCGTTGAACTTCACCGCTTTGCCGCCCACGCGCGGACAGGAGGTGTAGTTGGCGTAATGCATACCCTCGAGTTCGACGTCGATACCGAACTGCGACCGGCCGCTGGCGATGACAAGGTTGTCAACACCAGTGACCGAGGTACCGATGATGGTGTAGTCATCGGGATCTTTGAAGGTCAGGGTCTCCGGGTCCGGCACCGGTTGTTGCACCGCCAGACTCGCCAGCTGCCCGAAGCTGCGTTCAGCCCCGCTCTTGTGGATCACCCGGCTGTCCCGCGCCTGCAGATCTTCGCGTTCGACCTCCATCAAGAGCGCTGCCGCGCCGATCAACATCTCCCGCGCGGAAGCACCCATACGCCGCATGGAGCCGATCTGGCGGGGTACCGACATGGACCCCCCCGCACCTTGCATGCCAAAGCGCTGCATGTCTTCCGGGGCGTCTATGACGGTAACGTCTTCCCAGCGCGCGCCCATCTCCTCCGCGATGATCATCGGCAGGGTGGTCTTGATGCCCTGTCCCATCTCCGGCGTAGCCGAGTAGATGGTGATCTCGCCGCTGGCATCGATCTGCAAGTAGACGTTGAGTTCTTTCGAGCGCACCAGGGCGGGGTGATCCGGCCCTTCGGCCGCCACCGGCAGGGTCATCTGTAACAGCAACCCACCGCTTCCGAGCGCGCTGACCTTCAACCAATCTCGTCGGTTCATACTCATGTTACGCCTCCGAGCTTGCTGCGGCAGCAGAGTGCACCGCCTTGCGGATACGCGTGTAGGTACCACAGCGGCAGAAGTTGCCCGCCATGGCGGTATCGATGTCCTCGTCGCTGGGTGCGGCGTTGGTCGCCAGCAATGCCGCCGCGCTCATGATCTGCCCAGCCTGGCAGTAGCCACACTGCGGGACATCATGCTCGATCCATGCCGCCTGCAACGGATGCAGATCCGCACCGCTGGCCAGGCCCTCGATCGTGGTCACCTCGCCGCTCACGGCCGCCACCGGCAGCACACAAGAGCGCGTCGCGGTGCCGTTCAGATGCACCGTGCACGCGCCGCACTGGGCAATCCCGCAGCCATACTTTGTGCCCGTCAACTTGAGCTTGTCGCGCAGCACCCACAGCAATGGCATGCGAGGGTCAACATCCACCTCGTGCACTTCGCCATTCACATTCAACTTGAATTTACCCATCGAGACTCCTATTGCACCGCGAACGCCCGTCCAAGCGTCGCTGCTCCGAATAAATCGATTCCACTACCAGCACTCTAACCGCTGGGCCGGAGGCTGACCACCGGGTTGCGTCCAGTCGAGCGGGTTGTCAAACCAGGGTTCAGCCGCCACAACGCCGATAGGTGACCTGGCCATGCTAGAATTCCGGATCGATCACAAGGAGACCGTTGGATGCCCCTCGACAAAATTCTGCACAGCGTGAAAGACAACCCTGCGATCACCGGCGCGCTCAGCGGCGCTGCGGGGGGCGCTCTGGTCAGCGCGTTCACGGGCAAGAAATCGGCCAAAAAGCTGCTCAAAGGGGCGGGCCTGGTGGCGATCGGTGGGCTCGCCTGGCAGGCCTATCAGAACTACAAGAAGGACGATTCGGCGGGCGATAACCCGGCGTTACCCGACAAGCTCGATCGCAACCGCCTGGAGGCGATAGTCGACACCACACCGGCCCAGGCGGAGTCAACCGCGCTGGTGATGCAGGCGATGATCGCCGCCGCGCACGCGGATGAACACCTCACCACGGCCGAACAACAGCAGATTTGGAAGGCCGCCCTGGAGCACGGCGTCCCGGCCCAAGAACTGTCAACGCTGCAAGAGCAACTGTCCGCACCGATGCCGATCGAGTATTTTGCTGCCGCTGCTGGGGATATGGAGACCCGCATGGATGTCTATACTGCAGCATTGGTGGTCATCGACGAGGAATGCGCCGCTGGCCAACAATTCCTGGGCGAGTTGGGCCGGCAACTCGCGCTACCGAGCGGCCTGGTCGCCGCTCTGCACACACAATACGCCAACGCTTAAGCGATCACTGAGCAGGACACCAACATGGGTAAGTTTGAAGACATCAATGACAGCGCCAAAGATGTTCGCTGGGATCTGACCGATCTGTACGCGGACATCGACGATGCGCAGATCGACACCGACCTCAAGGAGGCGATCGCGCGCATGCAGGCTTTCCATGACGAGTTTGCGGGCCGGCTCGATACCAAACTGGGAGTAGCCCTTACCGCCCAAAGCGAGCTGACCTGCCTGATCGATAAACTCATGGTGTATCTGTTCCTGCGCAAGAGCACCGATGCGACCAACGCACAGATTCAACAGAAGCTCGGCGGTATCCAGGAGGAGTACAGCCAGGCCGCCGCAAATCATCTGACCTTCTTTGATCACGAGCTGGCCGCGATGGACGAAGACGTCTACCAACGCCTGCTCCAGAACGATCCCATAGTCGCCACCCATCGACCGATGCTCGATCATGCCCGCGAGAATCGTCGTTATCTGCTGGAACAGAACGTCGAACGGGCCCTGCAGTTGCGCGCGCCCTACGGAGCTTCAGAGTGGTCCGATTATATCGATGAGCGCGAAGCCGAGCTGCGCTTCACGTTACAGGACGGCGAACTCACCCTGCCCGAGATTCTCCACGTCGCAAACAATGATGCCGACGCCGACGTGCGCGCCGAGGCCTTGCGTTCGTTCAGCGAGGGACTGAGCGAACAGGGCTTTGATCGTCTGATGGCACGCACGCTCAACGTCGTCCTCGGCGCCAAGTCGGTGGAGGATCGGGAGCGCGGCTACGACAATCCCATGTCCGCCCGCAACATCGGCAACCAGGTGGATGATGACACGGTGCAGGCCTTGCACGACGCGGTCGCTGAGATCGGCGCGGTCCAGGGCCAGCGGTTCTACCGCCTCCTCGCCGCGCACCTCAAACAGGACACGCTGCGCTGGTCGGATCGCAACGCACCGCTGCCATTCTCGGACAATACCAAGGTGCCGTGGGACGAGTGTGTGGATACCGTGCTGTCGGCCTATGCATCCTTCAGCCCGACGCTGGCCGGCCTCATCACCAAGATGCTGGACCGCAAGTGGGTAGACGCCCCGCCCTATGAAGGGAAAGGGGGTGGCGCCTTCAACTACTCTGTCCTGCTACCGGACGGTGAGTCACGGGCGTACAACTTCCTCAACTTCATGGGTTCCAGCCGCGACGTCATGACCATGGCCCACGAACTCGGCCACGGTGTGCACGGCATGCTGGCGGCAGACCAACAGGGAGCATTGATGTTTCGCGCGCCGATGGCGTACGCGGAAACCGCCTCGATCTTCGGCGAGATGACCACGTTCAACTATGTCCTGGCAAATACCGTCGACGAAGAACAAAAGCTTGCGCTGTTGATGGAAAAATCCGCGGACCATGTGAACACGGTGGTCCGACAGATCTCTTTCTCCAACTTCGAGCAGACGGTGCACACCCAACGCCGCGAGGGCAAGCTGACGCTGGAGGATTTCAACAACGCCTGGATGCAGGTGACGGAGGCGTTCTACGGACCGGAGGGCGAACTTTTCAACTACGACAACGTCGACAATCTGTGGTCCTACGTCACACACTTCCTCCGTCCGTTCTACGTCTACGCCTATGCGTTTGGCGAGTTGTTCACCCAATCGCTGTTCGCACGTAAAGACGAGTTTGGCGAAGATTTCGAAACCATGTACCTGGATCTACTGCGCGCCGGCGGCAGCAAGAACGCGGTCGAGTTGATGGCACCGTTTGGCCTCGACCCACGCGATCCGGACTTCTGGCGGCAGGGCATTCGCTCCAGCGTCTGCACCTGGTTGGACGAAGCGGAGGCCATCTCCAAGCGCCTGGGGGTTAACGTCTAACTGCATCCCAGCGCACAGATGGGACGCGCCGGTCCCCGCGGGAGACGTTCCGCTCCTGGTACGCCGGCGGCCGTAGCCACTCGCGTTCAGGGCTTCGTCAGCGCCCCACCCGCCTCAGTCCAGGCACCGATGCCGCCCACCATGTTCTGGAGGTTCGCAAACCCCAGCTCCTGCATGATGCCCAAGGCCCGCTCACTGCGTCCCTGTGGGACGTTGGCAGCGCAATGCACCACGTAGGTCTTATCTCGGTCCAGCGCCGCGACGGCCCCGGCGAAGTCTTCCCCGTCGATGTTGATGTTCACCGCGCCAGGGATGTGTCCGGCCGCAAATTCCTCAGGCGTGCGTACATCCAGGATAACGGATGATGCAGAAGATGGTGTCAGCAACGCGGCCACCTCCACATCCGCCGCTGCGGGGCGCACTTCGGTCGCCGTCTCACCGCAAGCCCCGATCAGCGCGAGCACCAGGCCGATGCTGAAGCACCGTACCGACACGTTAATTGGTCTACCGTCCATCGCTTCCTCCTCACCCGCAACAGGCGTATTAGATGTAGACGAAAGCTTGCGCCGTTGTGTGCCGGTCTGCAATATGCCCCTTTGATCTTTGACCCTTAAAACGCGTTGCGCAGCTTTACAATATTCCTGAACGCACTGCAGATCTGGTGCTTATCCGCCCTGGGTGTCGGCTGCGCCCCGGCAAACCAAGACGATCCCATCACCGTGTTCGCGGCATCTAGCCTGCAGCCGGTACTCGAAGAGGTCGCAGAGGTCTATGCGATCACCAATGGGCAGAGGATAACCCTCTCCTTGGCAGGTTCATCCACCCTCGCCCGACAGATCGAACAAGGCGCGCCAGCCGACCTCTTTATCTCCGCCAACCGCGGTTGGATGGACGCGCTCGCCGCGAAGAACTTAATCGTCGAGGCCACGCGTGTCGATGTTGCGGCCAACCGACTGATACTGATCAGCCGCGCACAAAATCCGGCACCGATCGACCTCAGTGGTTTTTCGCTGGCAACGGCGCTCGGTGATCAGCGCCTGGCCATGGCCTTGGTCGATGCCGTACCCGCGGGTATCTATGGAAAACAAGCTCTCAAACACCTCGGCCTGTGGGAAGCCGTCGCGCCCAGCATCGCGCAGACCGACAACGTGCGAGCCGCCCTGCGGCTGGTGGTACGCGGCGAGTCCCCGTACGCCATCGTCTATGCCACCGACCTGGATCCCCGCGTGCGCGTGGCCGCGATCTTTCCCGATGAGAGTCACTCACCGATCCGCTATCCCGCGGCGGTGATGGCGGGTGGCAACGTGGAAGCCGCCGTCGATTTCCTGAAATTCCTGCAGCGCGATTCCACCCGCGAGTTGTTCCACAAACACGGCTTTACCACACCATGAGGTCGGGATGGACTGGCTGAGCGCGGCCGAGTGGAGCATCGTCTCGCTGTCGATGAAAGTGGCGGTGTTAGCGACTTTGTTGAGTCTACCGTTCGGGATATTTATCGCCTACGCCTTGGCGCGCTGGGAGTTTTACGGCAAACAGCTTCTCAACGGACTCGTCCACCTGCCGCTGATCCTACCCCCGGTGGTCACCGGCTACCTGCTGCTGGTCACCTTTGGCACCCAGGGTGTGATCGGCGGCTGGCTGGCGGAGCTTGGCATCGTGCTCGCGTTCCGTTGGACCGGCGCTGTGCTGGCCGCGGCGATCATGGCGTTTCCGCTGATGGTCCGCGCCATCCGTTTGTCCATCGAAGCAGTCGATCTGCACCTCGAACAGGCCGCCAGCACCCTGGGCGCGCCTCCATGGCAGGTGTTTCGGACCATCACCCTGCCCCTGATCCTGCCCGGCATCGGCGCCGGCGCGATTCTGGCCTTTGCCAAAGCGATCGGCGAGTTCGGGGCCACGATCACCTTTGTGTCCAACATCCCGGGCCAGACCCAGACGCTACCCACAGCCATCTACACTTTCCTCCAGGTTCCCGACGGCGAGGGTGGTGCCTTACGCCTGGTGATCATCAGCATCGTCATCGCCATGAGTGCGCTCCTCTTATCAGAGTACATCGCAAGGCGCGTGGCGCAGAGTGTAGGCGGTTAACATGTTGGAAGTGTCCCTGCAGCATCGGTTGGGCGGCTTCACACTGGACGCCGAATTCACCGCACCCGCTGGCATCACCGTCCTGTTCGGCCGTTCCGGCTCGGGCAAGACGAGCATCGTCAACAGTATCGCCGGCTTGCAACAACCCACCCAAGCCCGTGTCATCCTGAACGGCGACACCTTGAGCGACACCACTAATGGTATTCACAAGCCTACCCACGCCCGCCGCCTGGGCTACATTTTTCAGGAAGGACGTCTGTTCGAACACCTGAGCGTCCGCGACAATCTTCGCTACGGGCAGAGATTCAATCCAGCCGGCAGGCTAGGGTTAGCAGACATCGTCGAACTACTCGGCATCGGTGACTTGCAACATAGAAACATCCGCACTCTATCCGGCGGTGAAAAGCAGCGGGTGGCTATCGGCCGCGCGCTCTTAAGCCAACCACGGATGCTGTTGGCGGACGAACCCCTTGCAGCCCTCGATAAAGAACGCAAGGCGGAACTCCTTCCCTATTTCAAGCACCTCAACGATTCTCTGGGCATCCCCGTCCTCTATGTCACCCATGCGACAGACGAAGTGCTGCAGCTGGCGACCACGGTGATCGTGATGGATGATGGGAAAGTGGCTCGCCAAGGCGAACCGTCGCTGGTATTTGCGCAACCGAGCGCTGCGTTTGAAGACAGCCGGGATATCGGGAGTGTGCTCGACGCGACCGTGGACCAACACCACGACGACGGCCTGACCGAGCTGCAGGTCGGTGCGGGCAGGCTGCTGGTGCCGGAAACCGCCAGCACGACGGGGACCCAGGTGCGCGTTCGTATCGCGGCCCAGGATGTGCTGCTGGCCCGAAGTCGGCCACAAGGATTGTCCGCGTTAAACGTTCTGTCTGGCACCATCGAGAAACTAGAACCACACTCCTCCTCCAGTGTGATAGTGCATCTCGCATCTCCCGTTGGGCCGCTTGTTGCCCGTATCACGCGCCGCTCGCTGCAAAACCTAGGGCTCGAGCAGGGCACCAATGTCTTTGCCATTATCAAAACCGTGGCGCTAGAGGCGTAGCCCTTATGGTCGAAAAGCTTTAAGGACAGGCGCTGAAGGGTAAATACGACAGACTGGTTTGATCCTCAGATTCAGCTTTGTACAACACCAACTCCGGAAGCCCAAGCGCAAATGTAACCACTGCCGCCGCAACAATCGAGTCCGGCGTCTTTCTAGTTTCGATCAGCAGTCCAAATTCTCCCGCATCCATATGATCGAGATTAGCGCGCGTCTTTTCCCCTAGCGTGAAAGCGGTGGGCAGCTGAAGACCCGAGCACATTCGACTTTTCAGCTGTGGCGCAGCATTCTCTTCAAAGAGGCGAACCCCCGATAGCAAAACGTCATCCGCAGATGCGGGAAGAAAGAACCAGGGGGCATCATTCACCTTTTCGAACACCTGGAGGCGGGCGCCCTCAAAATCACTTTTGGATATGGCAGCACCCGAGAACCGTGCACCGTTTAAGTCGGCCCCACGAAACTGCACATTGTGCAACACGGCATCGGCAAACGACGCCCCGGGGAGACGCGTGTTATTCAGATTCACGTCCTGGAGACGTATACCGCCCAGATTGGCTCCCGGAATGTCCGCGTAGGTGAAGTTGCCGCCACCGGCTTGCACCGTGGAGATATCCACACCCGCTGCATGCAGCGCTACGAGCAATTGGCCGCGTTCGGGGGAAGAAGGTCCACAACTGAGCTGGGCGTCTTCGTGCTCATCCGTTCCCGTGATCAACGCGATGAGCCTGGAGAATCGTTGCCTCAGTCCCACCACCGACGGTTGTCCATTGCGAGCATATATCGCCTCGACCGCCTGCTTGGCATCGGCCTCTGGGACCTGCTTGAACTGGATCAGGAGACCGACAAGCCACTGATAGCTCGCATCCAGAGTGGCGCTGCTTGTATCGGCTAAGCAGCCATGCTCTCTTGCACCCTCCACCTGCAGGTATCGGTAAGGCCGCAGCGCTTGGGTCAAAGCTGCCAACCTGCCTACCGTGCCTGCGGACGGAACAAACAGCGGACTGGCTGCTCGAGTTGCATTCGGCGCCTGTTCGAACGTTCTCCAGCACGGCGCCTTGGCATTGCTACAGAGGTCTTCGCCAGGTGTCTGCTTCTTTTCTTCTTCAATGCTCTCAAAGATGGCGACCGTCTCAAACATCAGCGACGACCTACGCTGCGCCTCAGCCAGCACGTTTTGTACTTCTATCTTACGGTTCTGCGTACTGAGCAGGCTCGATTGATGGATGGTCACGAGCAGTGTGATCACAGCCAGCAGACTGACCGACGCCGTGCCCGCCGATGGCAGCAAACACCAGATCAGAGCGCGTATCGCCGAAGGTAGATATCGCTGGCGGTCGTCCTTGGATGCACGAAACACCAATCTCGAGAGATTCACCACCGCAGCCAGCAAGCGGTGCTCCTGCTCTATGAGCGCGGCACGTACGTCTTCATCGATCTTCGTTACGTCTGCCTCACCGGGGTTGAGAATCGTCGACGGGGTACTTCGTCTCATTTGTCATTCGCGCCTCCCAAAATAGCCAAGCGATTCCTATTCGCCAGCAAAGTGCTGGCCCATGGCATGATTGATCTTGTGGTACGACGCCCAGGTGTCGGGCACATGACAGAGGGTGGGTAGACCCTCGCCCAATATAGCTTCCTAGGTAGAAAGCCACTCGCCCAACTCAGTGCAACAACCACTGTTGGCGCAAGGTCCCAATCGACCAGTTTGCCGTCCGGGTCGCTGCGGCGACCGGATCGAGCTCTGCCAGATAGTCCTCGGTGAGGTGCCAGGACCAGTCATCCAGCTTCTGACCGGAAGGTCCGGCGGGCCATGGCACTAGCTCGAGTGCCGCACAAGATCGAACATGGCATGAGTTCGAATTCGTCACTCATCCACCGACTCCGGCATAAGCCTTGCATTATCCGGCATAAGCCTTGCGTTATCCGGCATAAGCCTTGCGTTATCCGGCATAAGCCTTGCATTAGATGCAGTGTGCTCTATGGCAAAAGTGTTAACAAGCGGATAAAACAAGGCTCCGGTGCACATCCCGGAACGCTACCACAGGTTACCGGTGTAGACGTAAGAGGAGCCCCTCCCATTGCTTGGCGCAGCGGTATTGCGTAGCGTGCGCACTGCCCATGTCGGTTTAGGAAATCTGATGCACTCTCACGCACTAACACTCCGCCCGCTCATCCTCGGTCTTCTGGCGCTCGTGAGCATGACCATCCACGCAAGCCATCACGAGCCTGCGGAAGATGAAGAGGATGTCACGCTGTTTCGTGGTGCGGCCAACAACACCTATTTCGAGGTCTACTTCAATGCACCGCCAACGCCGGGCATGCCGGAAGTTGCTATGGAGGCCCACACCGTCGACCTGCGCCCCGAGCGCGACGTCGCGGTCCACGTCGAGATATTCAATCCCGCGGCTCGCATCCCCTTGATCCTGACCCCGGGTGGGATGGGGGATTGCGAGGGCTTCCGCGGATTTGCGCGCAACGTTGCTGCCGCAGCCCCCGATCTGAAGGTGGTGATCTGGGATCGGCGCAACGTGGGATTATCCGAAGTGGCGTTCGGCCCCGAGCCTGCCAACGTCGAGGAAGGCGAGGACTTGCACGTATTGATCGAACGCCTGAAGTTGGCGCCGGCTGCGTTGTACGGCATGTCATCCGGCGCACGTTCGAACCTGATTCTCGCGGAGCGTTATCCGGAAGATGTGGCGGCGCTGATCATCGCCCCGCTCACAGGCGGTCCCCTGGCCGCCACCCGGCTGGCAGAGGAGTACTTCCACAAGTACCTGGAAACCGAGGCGCTGAGCACCATGGAACATATCAGCCCGGTACCGCTGAACTCCATGCAGGCGGTAGGTGAAACACCTTTGTGGGCGGCCTATCTCGCGCGCAGCTCCCAGGCGAAGCGCGCTCGTTTTATGGCCCAGGACATCGCGCGTTTTCGGGCAGCGATGCAGACCTCTGGCGATCACTTGAAGAGTTTCGCCGATCAGACCGCGCTCGGGATGACGGATGTGCAGCTCAAAGCGCTGCAGATCCCCGCCACGCTGTTGCTGCATCACGGCGTGCTGTCCGACCGACTCCACCCGCTGACGAATACCCGCGCCGCCGCCGAGTTGATCCCCAATGCGCGCTATGTGGTCGCCCCGTACCTGCCCGAGATCCTGACCGCTCTGTTGCCGTTTGTGCGCGAATTGACGCCGGCGCAGCAAGGCTGACCAACTCAACAACGGATCATCGACAGCCGCTACGCGCTGTCGCCCGGATCAGGGAAGGTGTGGACGTACCATAGCGTTTCGGGCGCGCTGAACAGCTCGGCGAGCTGACGGTCCTTGCTGTCGCGCAGGAACGCCGGACCGTTGTGGGTGGTGCGAAAGCAGAACGACCGGGGCAGATCGGTGTACAGCGAGCGCGGCGGCCCACTGCCCTTGATCTGCTTCAAGCGTTTCCCGGTCTCGTAGGAGTGATAGAAAATCGTACGTATCCCCAGCTCCTCCAACAAGAACCATAACGTGGCGGTCATGATCGTGCGGGGCCAATGACGGGTTCTGGGCGCAAGATAATCGGTCCAATACGTCTGCCAGGCACTGGCATTCTCATAGTCGCTCCAAGCCGCGTACATACGAACGTCTCTGACCCAGTCGGATTGAATCTCCTCGATCAACGCTTCGCCTCGAGAGAGGTCGAGGTCGATGCGGGCCCAGGCGAGCGTGAGTTCATCGCTGGCGACCGGGTGCAGACCCTCCGAGGTATAGTCGCGCCAATCTTCGATCGAGCGTGCCAGCGACCGCGTGTGCGAGCGCGGTAGATTGAGCTGCAACACCAGGCTATAGCCTGCCCGGGTGACCTGATGCCACGCACGCCGGGGCTTGGTGTCGAGGTCCGGCCAGCTGCCCAGGGTGAGGCGATAGCCATCCGCCTGAGCAGGCCAGGTACCAGCAAGATCTTCAGCTCGCAGTTCCCCAGCACCGTGCTTGGCCAGCACATCCCGAATCACGGATTTGTTCAGTAACGGTGCGAAAGCGGATGTCTTCAGAGCCGCGATCGGGCGCTTGCCCGCACCCAAATGATGGATGAGCAGAAGGACCGCGAAACGATCGGGATAGTCATAGAAGACAGTGCGCCCCTTCGGCAATACGGCAATGACAAAGTCCAACTCTTCCCTGTTCATCCCTTTGACCTGTGGCCCCAAAGAAAATTGTCGATCCGAATGCTGATTCTGGGACTGATGGTCAGTGCACATCAAGTCACCGCCACCTCGCAATCAGGTCTCCAGATCGACGCAGGCTGTCCGCCGTTACACGGATTATGATCAAGGCGCAGCATTGCCGCGAATGTGGTAGCTTACGAATGTTAGGAATACACGAACGCAAGATCGATTGCGATCATGCGTTGTCATAAGCACGGAGCAAAAAGATGACCGCACAATCCACTTGCGCGCCCAGACCGCCACGACAAAGGCATACCGATAGCTGGCTCGCGCGGACTTTTCTCCTCATCGCGTTGGCTGCGCTGAGCGTTCATCCGGTTAGCGCCGCTGACGCAACCAGCGCGATCGCGAACATCGGCGGCGCGGAGAACGCTGCACAGATCGAACAACGCCAACGGTACCGCGTGCAACAGCTGCGTACCGAGCGCAGCACCGTGCTCTCCCAGGCGGCCCGACAGGGTCTGATCACCCAAGCCCTGACGCCGGATGGGCGGCGCATAGTGCTACAGAGGTTTGTTGGCAACCGCCCGTACTACTATATCGAGCACAACGTTATGGCCGCAGACTCGGTGTCTGCGGACGAGATCAAGGTGGGCGGGAGTGCGGGTCTCACCCTGACTGGCATCAGCCAGGTGGTGGGCGTCTGGGACGGCGGGAACGTCCGCGACACCCATAACGAGCTCACGGGGCGTGTGATAAACAACGACACCAGCGCCCTATCAAATCACTCCACCCACGTCACCGGCACTATTCTCGCCGACGGAGCATTGGCAGCCGCGGAGGGTATGGCACCAGGGGCCACCGCGCGCTCCTGGGACTTCAACGACGACGTTGCCGAGATGATCCTGGAGCAGGGCTCCGCTTCTCCGGTACGTTTATCCAATCACTCCTACGGCTTTATCACCGGCTGGGTGTTCAACGTGTTTAACGACGGCCTGTGGGCTTGGTTCGGGGACGTAGCTGTCAGCACCGTGGAGGACGCCGGTTTCGGGCTCTACACCCAGACCGCGCAGGATTGGGACCAGATCGCATTCGACTCTCCCGAATATGTGATCGTGTCTTCTGCGGGCAACGATCGCAACGACGCAGGCCCGATCCCGGGCTCGTTGCACTGGCAGTTCGACGGCAACGCCGGCACGTTTGTCCTGTCCACCACCACCCCACCGCCCGATGGCGGCGCTACCGGCTACGACACGTTAGGCGGCGGCGGGGCTATCGCCAAGAACGTCCTGAGCATCGGTGCGGTCAACGATATCGTCGGCGGTTGGACGGCGCCCGGCGACGTGGTGATGTCCAGCTTCAGCGGCTGGGGTCCTGCCGACGATGGGCGGATCAAGCCCGATCTGGTCGCCAATGGTGTTTCCCTCACCTCCTCGATATCGACCGCGGACAACGCATATGGCGTTTCATCCGGCACCTCGATGTCATCGCCGAACACCGCGGGCTCCATCGCCCTGCTCAACGAACACGGGGTCAATCTATTCGGCGCGCCGTTGTTGGCCGCCAGTATGCGCGCTCTGTTGATGCACACCGCCGATGAGGCGGGCAACCCAGGCCCGGACTATTCTTTCGGCTGGGGCATGCTCAACGCGCAGACCGCCGCCGCGGTGATGAGCGAAGTTGCGGCCACCGGCCCCACCGCCGAGTTTCACGATAACAGCCTCAGCAACGGTGCCACCGACGGAATCCTGTTTTCCGCCGGCGCTTCCGCGACAGAGCCGGTCAAGGTCACGATCGTATGGGTAGATCCGCCGGGCAGCCTGCCGCCAAACGTGGTCGACCCCACCGATCAGATACTGGTCAACGACCTCGATATCCGGCTGATGGACCCCAACGGTGGCACGCACCTGCCGTGGGTTCTAGATGTCAACAATCCCGCCCTGGCGGCCACGCGAGGTGACAACACCGCCGATCCCGTGGAGCAAATTGTCATCGATAATCCGGTCGCCGGCACCTACCAACTGGACATCAGCCACAAAGCGACATTGTTGAACGGCCTGGCGCAAGACTACAGTGTGGTGATCACCAAGCCGGCGGGCGGCAATCAGGCACCCGTGGTGGATGCCGGCGCGGACGCGGCAGTCACGCTGCCCAACGCCGCCAACCTGGATGCGACCGTCAGCGACGATGGCCTGCCTAACGGCACTCTGACCACCCAGTGGACCCAGATCAGCGGACCGGGCAGCGCCAACTTTTCAGATGCAACCGCCGTGGACACCACGGTCACTTTCTCGCTGTCCGGCACCTATGTCCTGCGTCTGACCGCAGACGATACGGCGCTCGCCAGCAGCGATGACGTTGAGATTACGGTCAGCGATCCACCCATCAATCAACCGCCCGTGGTCGACGCCGGCGCCGATCAGGCGATCACCCTGCCCAACCCGGCGACCCTGAGCGGAACCGTCATCGACGACGGCTTACCGACCGGCACGCTGACAAGCTTATGGAGCACCATCAGCGGGCCGGGTACCGTCACCTACGGTGACGCGACCAGCCCAACAACGTCCGCCACCTTCTCGGTCGCCGGGATCTACGTGCTCCGCCTGACCGGCGACGACGGCGCATTAATCGCCATGGACGAGCTGACCATCACCGTCAGCGATCCGGTACCCAACGCCGCGCCGAGTGTGGATGCAGGACCCGACCAGACCGTCGTCCTCCCAACCGCGGCAACACTCAGTGGCACCGCCATCGATGATGGGCTGCCCGCCGGCAGCACTTTGACCAGCACCTGGTCCGCGATCGCTGGACCGGGGACGGTGACCTTTGCGGACGCGAACGCACTCGCCACCACCGCGACCTTCAGCACCGACGGCGTGTACACCTTGCGTTTGACCGTCAGCGACAGCGAACTTCAAGGCACCGACGATCTCATCGTGACCGTCGATCCGAGTACCCGGGTGACCGCAAACCTGTTGGCCCTGTACGGCTTTGAGGCCGGGAGCGGCGCCGACGTGCTGGACATATCCGGTGTCGCAACGACGGTGGATCTGAACATCGTAGACGTGGCCAACACCACGCGGACCGGCGACGGTGGCTTGAGTATCGACAGTTCGACGCGCGTACAAGCAAGCGTCGGCGCGGGCAAAATCTTCACCGCCCCGGTCGCAGCCAACGCCCTCACCGTGGAAGCGTGGCTGGTCCCCGCGCAGATCCAAGGCGGGCCGGCACGCGCTGTGACCTTCTCCAACAACGCCTCCAACCGCAACTTCACCCTAGGGCAGAATGACGACCGTTGGGAGATGCGTCTGCGCACCACCACCAACGGCAACAATGGCACCAATGTTCGGCTCAGCAGCGCGGTAAACTCGGTGTCCACCGGGGTGCTCGCTCATGTGGTCTTCACCCGCGATGGCGCAGGCAGCGCCAGCCTGTACATCGATGGCATCCAGGTGGACAGCGCCAGTATCGGCGGTGATTTCTCCAACTGGAATAGCGGCTATGGCTTTGGCCTGGCGAACGAATTCAGCAG
>JBCCHL010000112.1:0-15735 GCA_039028775.1 Pseudomonadota bacterium
CCGATCTGGACCTCGACGACTATCAACTGGCTCCGGCTCATCGCCAGCCATGGCGCAAAGTGATTCGATTGACCCAACCGCGCATATTGCGCGGGCTTGCACATGACTCGTTTGTGATGCTCAACGATGCGGGTCAGACGATGCGTGTGGTCACCAGGGTCAACCCCGGCGATTGTACTAAGCAGTTGGAGTGGCTTTCGAAGACCCTGGAGAAGAAATACGAAACCCATGCCGTGCCGTGGCCTGCGTCTGACAAGCTACAGGACGTGGGGGCATTCCGCATCAGTTTCAGCGATCGCCTCATCAATGTGCGCTGCGATCGCAGCTCTACCCTCCTCGACTATGCCGATATCGGCGCCATACGCGCGTGGATCGAGAAGCAAAAGAAACGCTATCGCAAACACGAGAGCGAACTGCGTCAGATCGCAAAGCGGCGCATGATCCTGGAAAACCGCCGCTCGTTGTCGTTTGCCGACACGTTTGCGCTGGGTACCGCAATGCGTCTGGAAGGAGGATTCGGTATTCGCTTCAAGAAACCTTTTGCGCCTCGATCGAGCCAGAAATTTCCGATCGACACACCGTTCATTGTCGGCTTGCCCAATCTGCCGGAGGACTTTGTGGACGGTGAAATCCGCCTGATGCTGACGCCTGAGCGCCACCCGATCAGCATACGCGGCCGGTTTGACAATGTGACGTTCGACAGGGTTGCACGTGCGCTGGCGGCCAAATATGGCACACCGTTCAAAGATAGTCAGCGTCATGTCATTCACAAGATCGCCCGTGATCACATCATCCTGCGTCAACTGTCGGAAGCGACCATCGAACTGGCGTTTATCGATACCGAACAACAAGATAACTACAAACACCGGCTATGGTTGCAGGAAAGCGAAGGGCTTTAAGCCAGGTTGTCTGTATTGAGACGAGGGGGCAAACAGACGAGTGAGTACGCTCAAAGGAAGTGAACAATGAAGACCGATATCAGCCGGCTGCCGCCGCTGGCATCAGGAGTTAGTGTGCGCTGCGACCGGCGTATCCTCCGCGATCGGCGGCGCCGGCAGGTGACCATCGATTTTCCCGAGCGGCGTTTGTGTACCCGTCGAGCGACGGAAGATCAGGCGTTCATGTGGAACGCGGTTCTGCGTTCCGGTTGAAGTGCGGTATCAGGCACCGGTGGAATAAAGGAGCTTGTCGAGTTGATCCATGGTGCAGTATCCATGCACTTCCAGCGCCTGATTCATCGCTCCGTACATCGCACCCAGGCGATCGAGGACAAAGCGCTGAAACAGGCTCTCCACCAGCTCAACCGCCTTGTCATCAAAATCCACCGTCCGGCAGGAGCGGATGAAGTGCAGGCTGATCTGCAGAGGTGAGAACGGCAGCGTGGTGCGGCTGACATTGCAGTCCGTCGCGTGGGCGCAACGTTCGGCGATGGCTTGCAGCAGAACGCCAAAGTGGGCGTTGCACTTGGCGGCCATACGTTGCGCCTGGTGGGTCTCGTCGTTGTCTCGCAACTCGATCTCCTGGCCTTGCGCCCAGGCAGTCGCGGCAAATTGAACCCTTTTGCCAAAGGTCTGCAGCAGGTGCTTGCGGCGAAAACGCAGTTCGCGCATCAGCTCCACGGTGCGACGCTGAAACTGCGGGTCGTCGTTGGCGTATGCCATCTCAAACAGGCCGTCTTCGATGTTGGAATAGAAACCATCCATCAGGCGCAGAAGGTCGGTCGCAGCGCGGGCGTGCAGGCCGTTAAAAAATTCGCAAGGGTCCTCGTTGGAGCGCATCCCAAATCCTCACAAGTTGTCTCTCTTCTCAAGCCTGTAGTCTAAGAGGGTACCGATACAAATCGTTGACATAGATCAGCGCTGACCTGTGACCGGGTTCGCGGTCCACACAATTTGGTCGTAAAGTGACGTTTTGGGGCGCTTTTGCGCAAGCTCGAGTACTTTTTATCCGAGACCGAAGCGGCGCTTAGGGGTTCACGCTTCAATCAGAATCCGAGACGTGGTCTATGTTTCGCACCGTACACAGCGCGTTGGGTAGGAAGCTATTGGGGCGTGAGCAGTTTGGACGCGCTTGGATACGCGCCCGGTCTTAGTTCAGGCGCAGGCGGGCGTTTACGTACCCCACCGCATCACCGCTATCAAAGTTGGCGCGTTGGACGACAATGCCGTTGTTCTCTTCGAGCTGCGCGACCCACTTGACCACGTCGTTAAAACTCTGCTGTTGTAGCGACACGCTGATGATGCCGTTGGACTCGGGTTTAATGCCTTTGATCGCAATATCGTTGGCCTTGGCCACCCGGGTGATGATGGGGATAAGCGCCCTGCCCGGTCCGCCATTGCGACTGGCGCTACGGGTGGCGGCCTGAGCCTGTTGCTGGTTGCGCTTCACCCAATCGAGCAGTTGGGTCGCGGTATTCTGGCGTTTCACTTCGCTGCCCCGCCAATCGTTGAGCGGCTGCCAGATGCCCGCCCACAAGATGGTGGCGAGGATCGCGCAACCCACCGCGAGGATGATGCGTTGTTCGTTCTGTTCCTTCTGGCGATACCAGGCACCCAGAGCTGAGGCCTGTAGCGATTCGGTGAGACGCGCGATCATGAGGCGTACCTCACCCGCATACGGGAGCGCACCTTGGTGCCCTCCTCCTCCGCGTTGGTTACATCCACCGCAACACCCGCATTACCGAGTCTTGACTTGATCCCTTCCAGATCATCATAGGAGTCGAGCATGACCTCGACGGTCAGTTCGCCTCGCGCGTCTTCGTAGTTCAAGGAAGTCACCTGATTGTCCACGGTGATGGCCTGAGCAAAATGGGCCGCAAGCCCTACAAAAGCGCTGGCGCCACCGTCCTCACCTTGGGTGCTGCGCCCCAGTTTAGCGTTCATATTGCGCCGCAGCTGCGGCAGCGAACCGGGCGTACGCTCGCCGGGAAACAGCGATGTATACAGCGCAAAATTTTCTGCTTCCAGGCGATCAGCTTCCTGCCCTGCCCAGAATCCCTGTACCACCAATCCGAGCAAGGCGATAAACAACCACACCGCGGCCAGCGCCATGACGCTGCCCCAGCGCCGGCTGGCGCTGCTCTGTGGCAGGCTCGGTTTGTACTGTTGCTGGAGTAGGTTGACGTAGGTCACACCGCTGCGATGGGTGTCGGCCAGATAGCCGAGAGTGCCGCCCTCTGCCGGGGGGACATACTCCACCTCGGGGCGGGGATCGAGTTGGCTGAGATCGAGGTCGGAGAGTTCGTCGTTGATGGTGATGAGTTGGCTGCTGTCGAGGCCAGCCAGCGCGAAGCTCAGGGTGTCACGGTCGATCGCCGCCGCTTCGTTGTTATGTGCGACCACGACGCTTTCGTCTTCGAACAGCACGGTGGTCACCCCTTCCCCACCCTGCAGCATCTGGGTATCGGTGACAAATACCCCGGGTACCACACCCACCGAGCCGAAACAGTTGAGCAGATCTTGCATCACCGCGTGGCTGACCACGTTGCACAACACTGGCGCACCGGGTTTGATCGCTTGATAGGCGATGTGCATGTCTTCAATGTCACCGGCAACGAACTCTTCCACCGCAAACGGTAGAGCACGGCGAATCTGGGTGGCACTGCGCCCCGGGACTTCGCAGTTCAAGGTCAGCACAAACTCGCTGGGCAGGAACACTACGGTGTTGTTGGGGTCGGCGAGCCAGTCTACATTAGGGTCGGCCAGGTCTTCGAGGCCGCGATAGTCGGTCTGGCCATGGCCGCGCACGCGCCCATCGTTCTCCTTGATGAGCCATTCGACTGCGATGTCGAAACCTTCATCATCGGGTAACTTGCGTACCGGTCGTTCCAGGCGGATGTAAAGCCGTGGCATCAGCTACTCTCGTCGACGTTCAGTTGTAGTTGCGATACGAATAGTTTACCAAAATCCCGCTGCAGTACCGTGACTTGTCCGGTAGTTGTGTCGCGCAGCAGCACCGACTCCAGCGTCACCAGCGCGTCACCGACCTGCGCCTGGGCGTGCAGCCGGAAATAGTTGCTCTCAACACCCAGCAGCGGTGCCAGGGGCGCCATATCGGTGTGGCTGTCGATGAACGTCTTGACGTCAGTGTAGGCGCGTGGTGCGCTGGTGATCGCCTCCGCCGCTTCCAGGGACAGGCTCTCGTCGAGCGCGGCCAAGGTCGCGGTATTGACCGTGTTGATGTTGATCGTGCTGCCGCCGTCCGGCAGCGCGCAGATGTGGGGTAGCAGGCGCGCCATCATTTCCGGTTCGACGTCGCGCAGGAGGTTGAACTCAGAGACGTTGAAGATGGGGGTATTGGGCGTGCGATGGGGCGGATTGGCGAGCAGGTATTCCGAGTCTTCCGCGCCGAAGCCGGTAATCTCCTGATCACCATCGACCCAATCTTTCATGCTCTCGGCGAGCTGCTCAGGCAGTTCCAACAAGCGCAGCATCTGTTTCATGCGCTTGAGCGCTTCGGCGTCCCCACCGTCCGCCAGGCTGGTGACGTTGAAGCAGCCGTTCATGTCGCGCAGTTGGGCCTCGACAAAGCCGCCCTCGTCGAGCTCGAAGGGTAAGACCTGCTGGGCCCAGATCTCTTCGTTGTGATCGACGCCAACTCCCAGGCGGGTGAAGTCTTCGACCAGCGCCTGAATGGCGAGTGTCTCCGCACCCAGGGCATAGTGCAGCGCCTGGTCGGTCTCGAAGGTGTTCTGGTGCTGATTGATCACCAGGTTGTGGCGCGCCATCAAGCGGCTCGTGATCGCCATCAGGATGGCGACCACCAGCAACACACTGATCAACGCAACCCCGCGGGCGCGGGTGCCAAGCCTAAACACTGGGCACCTCCCAGAGCCGCTCGACGATGCCGAAGGGCTCCACGTCCAGGCGCAACACGATCCCCACCAGCTGTACGCTCGGATCCGCGGGATCCATGCCAGGGACCGGCCAGAACGTGTGCTGATTGCCGCTTGCGTCGATGGCAAAAAACTCGATCTGGCGCACGCCGGTGAGCAGTTTCTGATAGGCGGGCTCAGTGTCCTGAGCGCGATCCATCACCGGCCAGTAGCCGCGGATCAGCGTCTCGTCCTGATTGAGATACGCCACCCGCTGGACCTCCGCACGCGGCAGTTGCAGCGGATTGCGCCAGCCCGTGCGGGAAAACTCGATCGCACCGTTGGTACCGATCAGCAGCGGCGGTTGCGGATCGCCGTACTCGTCGCGGATATTGCGCCGGGTCAACTGCATGATGTCGCGCTGCAAGACTGTCATGGCCCGGTGGATGTCTGCCAGGCGGGTGCCTCGATCGGTCAGCCTGCCGTGGCCGTTGATGGTCTGGGACAACAACTGGCTACTGATCACCCCTATCACGGCAAAGATCAACAAGGCGACCAACACCTCGATCAGGGTGAACCCACGCCGCCTGATTTGTACTGCGGCGACCACTAGTTGCGCCCCATGAACGCGACGGTGTTGTCGTAGGGCCCGTTGCGGTCGCCGTCGATCAGTTCGTACACGTCGATCTCCACCCGTCGCATGAGGGGTGAATCGGTGGCTTTGACCTCGGTCACCACCTCCCAGTCGCGCTCTGCCATCAGTACCCGCACCGAGTTTTTACCCTCGGCCAGCACCACGTTCTCTCCCCGCCCGGCCATGCGCATCTGGTGCACTTGGTTCTGCCCCACCCAGTGGGCGATGGTGCGTCGCTCCAGGGCGAAGGTCTGGTTGGCCACGCGCCCGATGGCGGTGGAGATGGCGATGCCGACCACGGCGATGATCACCACGGCGACCAGCATCTCCACCAGGGTGAAGCCGCGCAGACCTGGTGCGCGCCTGTTACGGCCGCGCACAGCGTGGGGGGCTAAACTATTCTTCTTCACGTTCCAGCTCGGTGCGGGTGAAGCCATCGGATGCCAGGTACCAATGTCGGGCTTCCCATTCGCGCGGCTCGACGGTAATGCGGAAGGGCGTGGTCTCGCCGCTGGAGTACAGGATGACGTCGGGGATCTCTTCTTCGTCGGGTTTGCGTGTGGCGTTTTGGTACTGATCAACCTTAACGCTCAACTCTACCTCGGCGGCATACGCTTCAGCGCGAAACGGTCGCTGGGTCAGGTCGACCCAACGCTGGTTGGGGCCGTCGAACTCGGCGAACCGCAAGCCTTCGTCTTCGACGTAAAAACCCCACTCCCGGTTGCGCTGCAATGCCCGGTCCCGCGCCATCTCGATACGCACGCCGAGGCGCTCAACATAGCCTTGCAGTGCCTGTTCGCGGTCCTGGGAGCCGAAGCTTGCGACCACTACACCCGCCATGATGCCTACCACCACAACCACCACGAGCACCTCGATCAGGGTGAACCCGTGGCGCGACGTGATCAGCATGGCGGCAGCGCCAGGGTGTGATTAGATGTCGGCTAAGCGAATGTCGGCGTCGATGCCCTCGCCGCCTTCGGTGCCGTCTGCGCCCAGACTGTAGAGTACAAACTTGGTGCCGCTGGCGCGTTCATAGATGTAGGGTGTGCCCCACGGATCGGTAGGCACTTTCTTGACGTAACCCTCGGGATCGTAGTTCTTCGGCTCCGGAAAGCCACTGGGACGGCTCACCAACGCGTCGAGGCCTTGCTCCGTGGACGGATACTGCAGGTTGTCCAGGCGATAGATGTCGAGGGCCGAGGCCAGACCGCGAATATCGGTGCGCGCCGCTTCCACCCGCGCTTTATCGGGATTGTTGAGCAGGTTGGGTACCACGATCGCACCGAGGATCCCGAGGATGACCACAACCACCAGAATTTCGATCAGCGTGAAGCCGGCGCTGTGCGGCTTTGCAAGTTGACGTTTGAATTGAGCGATACGCATAACTAATTTCCCAAGGTAGCAACCGGCGGTTCAGGCCAGTTGGTTCATACTCAAGATGGGCAACAAGATGGCCATCACAATAAATAGTACAACACCGCCCATGATGAGCAGCATGATTGGTTCAAACATTTTGACCAGGGTCGCAACAATGCGTTCCACCTCGGCCTGTTGATAGCTCGCGACCCGTTCGAGCATCGTGTCCAACTCCCCGCTCTGCTCGCCACTCCCGACCATGTGCAGCAACATGGGCGGGAACTGCCCCACCCGCTCCAGGCTCACCCGCAGGCTCATCCCCTCGCTGACGGTCTGGGTTGCACTGTCCAGATGCTTGCGTAACCAGGTGTTACCGACCACCGCGCTGGCAATGCGCATGGCTTCGACCAGCGGTACCCCGGCGCTGGTGAGGATCGACAGGGTGTTGGCGTAGCGCGCCGCATTGGCGCTACGCGTGATGCGCCCCACCAGCGGGATCGAAAATTTGCGGTGATCCCACCACAGGCGGATATTGGGTTGCTTGAGCAGCCAGCGCACGGTCGCGATCAAGAGTGCCACGCCGCCTAACAGCGCCCACCAGTAGTCGCGCAGGGTGTCTGTCATCGCAATCAGGACCTGGGTCATCCATGGCAGGGTCTGCCCACTGTCCTCGATCACGCCGATCATGTCCGGCACGACATAGACCATCAATGCACCCACAATCGCAAACGCCAGAACGAGCAGTGCGACCGGATAGAACAGCGCCATCTCGACGTTGCGGGTGCTCTCGAACTGTCGATCCAGATAGTCGGCGAGATTCTCCAGCACCCGATCGAGGTGTCCGGACTGTTCCCCGGCCGCCACCGATGAGCAATACAGTTCTGAGAAGCTGCCGGGATATTCGCGCAGGCTCGACGCCAGGGAGTGGCCTTCCAAAACCTTGCTGCGGATGCCCATGATCAGGCTGCCGATGTGTTGTTTTTCGCTTTGTTGCGCAACCGCGTTCAAGGCTTCTTCGATCGGCAGGCTGGAGGCGACCAGGGTCGCGAGCTGGCGGGTGAACAGCACCCGATCCAAGGCTGACATGCGGCGCGCAAAGCTCAGGCTGGTCGTCGCGCTGCGTTTATGCCGCTCGCTGGCGGGGTTGACCTCCAGCGGCATCAGGCCCTGATCGCGCAACAGCTGGCGCAATTGACGGGCGCTGTCCGCCTCCATCACACCTTTGTTCTGTTTGCCCTTGTCGTCGAGGACAACGTATTCAAACGCGGCCATGGGCCAATCCTCTCCATCGGGGGTTCAAGCTGGGTGTCGCCACGTGGGCACTCATGGGTTAGCTCATCAGATCGCGAGTGTACGGGATCAGTCTTCCAGGGTCACACGCAGGACTTCCTGCACGGAGGTGATCCCCTGCAATACCTTGGCCTTGCCGTCTTCACGGATGCTCGGCGACTTGCGCCGTGCGTAGCCGCTCAGTTCCTGCTCGCTCACCTGATCGTGGATCAGCTGGCGGATCGCATCATCGATGACCACCATTTCATAGATGCCGGTGCGGCCTTTGTAGCCGGACTGACTGCACGCCTCGCAGCCCACCGCTTCAAATACATGGGCCTCGGGTTCGCCCAGGAACTGTAGTTCCGCTGCGGTGGCCGGACGTGCAGCGCGGCAGTCTGGGCACAGTGTGCGCACCAGGCGCTGGGCGAGCACGCCCACCAGGCTCGAGGACAACAGGAACGGTTCTACCCCCATGTCCATCAGGCGTGTCACCGCGCCTACTGCGGTGTTGGTGTGCAAGGTCGACATCACGAGGTGGCCGGTCAGACTGGCCTGCACCGCAATCTCGGCGGTCTCCAGGTCGCGGATCTCACCGACCATCACGACGTCGGGGTCCTGGCGCAGGATGGCGCGCAGCCCGCGGGCGAAGGTCATATCCGCCTTGGTATTGACCTGGGTTTGGCCGATGCCGGGTAGGTTGTATTCGATCGGGTCTTCGACGGTGAGGATGTTGATGGTCTTAGCGGATAGTTCTGCCAGCGATGCGTACAGCGTGGTGGTCTTGCCCGAACCCGTGGGTCCGGTGACCAGAAAAATCCCGTGGGGCTTGTGGACCACGTCCTGCAGGATGCTCAGGCGCGCATCGTCCATGCCCAGGCGGTTGAGGCGCAGGCGGTCGGTCTGCTTGTCCAAGAGGCGCAACACTACCCGCTCGCCGGAACTGGCGGGCATGGTGCTGACCCGCACGTCTACTTCCCGGCCCCCGATCCGCAGCGAGATGCGGCCGTCCTGGGGTATGCGTTTCTCGGCGATATCCAAGCGCGCCATGACCTTGATACGCGAGACCAACAGCGGTGCCAGCTCCCGTTTTGGGCGTACCACTTCGCGCATCACGCCGTCCACGCGGAAGCGCACCACGAGTTCGCGCTCGAAGGTCTCGATGTGGACATCCGAGGCGTTCTCCCGTATGGCCTCCGCCAGGAGCGCGTTGATCAGACGGATGATCGGAGCGTCGTCTTCCTGCTCCAGCAGATCTTCGGTTTCCGGTACGGATTCGGCCAGGCTGGCCAGATCCATCTCTTCGCCTAGATCTTCCACCATCTGGCGGGCCTCGGAGGAATCCCGGGCGTAGGTTTCCGTCAGGCGTTGTTCGAATTCATTGCCCTCGACCATGCGCGGTGCGATCGCAGCACCCGCCAGGCGACGCAGTTCGGCCAAGGTCGTGAGACTCAGTTGGCCGGTACACAGCACCTCGACCTTGCCGTTTTCATCATGCGCGCCAGTGATTAACGCGCCGAAACGGCGCGCGAACGAGAATGGCAGGAGCGGCACGCTCACGGCCAGTTCCCCACCCGGTGCGGCCACGTCCTGGCCATGCGCGGTGATCGGTGTGACATTTTCTGCGGTTGTGCTCATCGACCGAGACAGTCCTTTTCTAGTGGGCAAACTTCAAATGCGTCAACGAAACATGCTGCGCAAATGCGTCAGCTTAAAGTGCTCCACGCCAGCCGGCGAGTGAGCTTTCGGTTCTGCGGCAACAGTGTACTGCTCGAAGCCAATGTCCAAAATGACCACGACGCCGCAAGCGTCCACCAGTGGGCATGATAGCAACATCGGGAGGCTGGACCAAAGCGGCAACGGCGCTGTGTGTGGCTGATTCACGCCAGGCTGTGCACGCGTTCACAGCGCGGGCATGAAGGTGATGGCAGCACAATTTTGAGACGGAATTCTGGCCTCCGCGTGACGTGCTTCTGGGGATTCGGGTAGAATAGGCTGATGGGGGATACAAAGTCACAATTTGTCAGTCGACTTTACGAAGAGCAGTCCTTGCCCTTGGTCAAGTTCCTGACCGCCCGGTTCCAGAATGTCGATGAAGCCAAGGAGATTGCCCACGAGGCCTGGCTACGCATCTATCGGCTGGACGAACCACAGGGCCTCGACAATGCCAAAGCGTTCCTGTTCCAGACCGCCGCCAATCTCAGCATCGATCGGATCCGGCGGGTCAAACTGGAACGCCGCCATGCGGTGGTTGATGCGGAATCCACGCACTCGGTAGAGGCCGCCTATTTTGCCGAAAAAGCCCTGCAAACCATCGATGAGGGGCTCACCGAACTACCTCTCAAGTGCCGCCAGGCCTTCGTCATGCATCGCCAGGTGGGTCGTTCCTATCCGGAGATCGCCCGCGAATTGGGGGTGAGCACGAGCATGGTGGAAAAGTACATCATTCAGGCACTAAAACATTTCAGAAACAAATTGGAACAAGATTCGCAGTGAGGGGTAGTCACCCGTCATCGTTTTATTCAATAGGAGAACAGCTACGACGCGCAATTGGCTAGAAGACGCGCTGTAGAGTCAAGGGAGACGTCGGCCACCGATTTCATCTGGGGTTCGACAACAGGTTGGAAATCTTCGGGATCGCCCCGCCACTGCGCTGCGATCAGAAGGGGCGAAGTAACGGGTACTTGATGCAAGATCGATTGTCAGACGAAGCGATTGAATGGTTGGCGCGGCTGCGCGCGCATGATGTTACCGATCAGGAAACGGCTGACTTTGCGCACTGGCTGAATCACTCGCCCGCACACAAACACGCGTTCGATGAGGCCACCGCGCTGTGGCACCTCAGCGCGGGAATCGATGCGGCACATGCCACCGCCCTGCCGGCCCGCAGCCGTCATTCCCATCGCCGCTTGCAGTGGACCGCCGGACTTGCCACCGCCGCCAGTGTGCTGCTGCTGGGCATCGTGCTGCTCATTGATTCGGGCGCTAAGAGCTACGAAACCGGGGTCGGTGAACAGCAGCGCATTGTGCTCGAGGACGGCAGCATCATGTACCTCAATACCGATACCCAGTTGCGCGTGCGTTACGACGATGAGGCGCGGGAGGTCGAATTGCAGCGCGGTGAAGCGTGGTTCGATGTGCAGCGTGCACCTTCAAGACCCTTCCTGGTGCAGGGTGGTCAGGCTCGGATCAAGGTGCTCGGCACCGCCTTTGTGGTGCGCGAGACCGCAGGGTACACCCGGGTGGGGGTCAGTCACGGGCGTGTACAGGTCACCCCGCTCAACAGCGGGGTCTCACACCGTAACCTGGTGGTCGGCGACCTGGCCACGGTGTATGACAGCAGCGTGATCGATGCCAGCTTCGATCCGGAACAGGAGTTGTCGTGGCGGGCGGGTCAATTGATCTATCGCAATACCCGGCTCGAAGACCTGCTGGCAGACCTCAGCCGCTATGTGCCCGCGAACATGAATCTCAACGCCACAAGTGCGCTGGCGGATCGGCGGGTCTCCGCAGTTTTGTTCGTCGACGATCAGGAGGCGATGCTCGAAGCCCTGGCACACATCGCGCCGATCAAATGGAAGCAGATCAGTCCCCAATCGATCATTGTGACCGCCCGCTCCGAGGCGCCCTGAAAGCGACCGCTACTTTGTAAATTTCCCCATGGTTGGCTAGCATGCGCACATGTTACATCTGCGTATCACGGCTGTAGTATTAGCCCTCCTGTGCAGTCTGCCTGCCACAGCAGAGCAAGCCGAAAAACGCCAACGATTTGATATCCAGGCAGGCCCCTTGAGCGACGCTCTGGTCGCCCTGGCGCAACAGAGTGAACACTCCCTGTTCTTCGAAACGGATGGCCTCGCAACCCTGATGACGTCGGGACTGCGAGGGCGCGTCACGGTTTCTGAAGCACTGGCAAGGCTGCTCACCGGGCACTGCTTCGAGTTTGAGTTCATCCGCCCTCGCCTGGTGACCATCACCCCCGGTTGCGCGCCAGCGCCGCGCGAGCAGGAAACCACGGCGCAAACCTTCCCCCGCGCCGCGCCGCCGCAGAATCACATCGAGGAAATCATTGTCCGGGAACGGCATCCTACCGGTGCACGAGCCCGGCGCGCGGGTTACGAGCTGATGCTGCCACTAGACGTTATCGACGCGACAGAGATTCGACTGTCGGGATATCAGTCCGTGGCCGAGCTGCTGCGTTATGTGCCGGCGGTGTCCGGCAACAGCACCAGCACGCTGATCTCCAATGGCGGTGATGGCACCGCCACGCTCACCCTGCGCGGCCTGCCGGCCAGCAACACCCTGGTGCTACTCAACGGCCGACGGATCAATTCCGATGCCCTCCTCGGCCGCTCGGTTGACCTCAACACGCTGCCCCTCGGCATGGTGGAGCAGATCGAGATTCTCAAAGACGGGGTGTCGGCCATTTATGGCTCCGACGCGGTCGCCGGTGTGGTCAATATCCTCACCCGCAAGGACATCGAGGGCCTGGAGCTCGCGGGTAGTTTCGGAGGCGCGGAGCGCGGCGATCTGGAAACCCAGAACCTCAGTGCCATGTATGGGCATCAGGGGGACGGATGGCAATTCAATGCCGGCCTGAGCTATTACAATCAGGGTGGTCTTTACAGCCGTGATCGCCGCCTATCAGCCAGCAGCGATGATCGCGTGCGCGGTGGTATCGACAAGCGCAGCTCAGCCACCGTACCCGCAAGAGTGACAGTGGATGGGACCGCGCACATACTGCGCGACGGGCTGGCCGGCCTCACCGCGGCCGACTATCGCGAAGCAACCTCCGAGGATCGTTTCGAATATCGCGACTTCACCAGTTCGATCGTCCCGTCTCGTCGCTTCGGTCTGTTTATCGATACCACCGTACAGCTCAATCCCGATCTGGAACTGTTCGCTGACGTGTTTGCCACTGAGACGAACGCGACTACCCAATTGGCTCAAGTGCCGGTCTTTACCGCATTCGAAGCTTCCAATCTCTCCATCGATGCCGCGCAGGCTTTCAACCCGTTTGGCGTCGAGGTATACGATCTGCGTCGTCGTATCACGGAATTGCCGCCCCGCAAACGACGCAACACCACCCAGAATCTGCGCGCCATCGCGGGCCTGCGTATGGTGAGCGATAATGCGAATTTCACCGCCAGCCTGCAATCGAGCTCGACCTGGGCGGTGGAAGACTCCCTTAACGGCATCAACGCAAGCCGCCTGCAACTCGCATTGCAACCAGAGTGCGTTGCCCCTTGCGTTCCCATCAATCTTTTTGGTCCCCAGGGCAGTATCGATGCGCAGATGCTCGACTATGTCGGTATCCAGGTGCGCATCAAAGGCCGCAATCAGATGCACGCGCTCACGTTCGACGCCGACTGGTCACCGGTGCGCCTGGAAGCCGGTCGGGTGGAGATGGCGGCGGGATTGGAAATGCGCCACGAAGCGTTGAACTTCTCTCTAGGCGATCTGCTCGACAACGGTCCGCTGATCGCAGGCGGGAATCGGTCGGGCGGAGACGGTGATCGCACCATTCTGGAAGGTTACGCCGAGAGCTTTGTGCCGCTGTGGCGCAGCATGGATGACAAACGGCACTTCGGCGTGCAGTTGGCGGGCCGCCTGTCTTGGTACGACGACTTTGGCTATGAATTTAATCCCCGGCTCGCCGCCCACTGGCGCATCCTGCCGCGCCTTACGCTGCGCGGCAGCATCGCCCGCGGTTTTCGCGCGCCAAGCCTCTTACAACTCTTCGCCGATGGGCAGCAGTCGTTCGAGCAGCTCAACGACCCCTGCTCCAATGCCGATCTGGTGTCCGTCTTTGTGGGTTGTAGCCAGGCTTCGGATCCGAGCCTCACCCAGTTCCAAGTCATCACCGGAGGTAACAAAGATCTGGAAGCAGAGCGCTCCCTGACCCATACGTTTGGCCTCTTGTGGCAACTGCAGGCACCCCGCACGTTGGTCGAAGTCAGCACGGACCTGTTCGCCATCCGCCAGCGTGACGTGGTGGAATCCTCCGCGCAGTTCATCGTCAACCGCAACGCGCAGCTAGGCGCGTTCCCCGAACGCGTGACGCGCAACGTCGATGGCAACCTCAGCACGATTAACGCCAGCCTGCAGAACATCGGCCAGCGTAACGTCACCGGGGTGGATTTTACCGCCAGCATGAGCCACACGTTACGCGATCAGCAACAACTCATCATCGCCATGAACACCACCTACATCGGAGAGTTCAAGGATAAGTTCGACCCGGACACACCCACCGTCGACAAGGCCGGCAGTTTCAGCGATGAAGCCTCCGGCGGTCTTGGCAGCCTGCCGCATTGGAAGTGGAACTTAAGCCTGAGCTGGCAGGCACAATTCTGGCAGTGGCACTACAACGTCTACCACGTGAGCGAGGTCGACGAACTGATCCCGATCCTGCGCACGCGTCGCACCATCGACAGCTGGACCAACCACAACACCCACATTTCTTACTTTGGCCCGCTGACGCGCTGGTTGCGTGTGAGCGCCGGGGTGAAGAATATCTTCGATGAAGCGCCGCCTTTCTCAGCGGCAGCCTTTAACGACAGCTATGACGGCCGCACCTATGACATCACCGGCCGGTACCTCTATCTTTCACTGGAGAAAAAACTGGACTAGCCTGGGCGAGTATCCACGGTCAGGTGTTCAGGCCCCGAGCGTTGCCCTTCGATGGTTAGCCAAAGGAGTAGTCCTTCAAGGGAATGCGGGAATTGGGCGCGAAACCTGAATTTCATACATCTCCCGAGCAACCTCTTGCGGTTGCCATTGCAGGTTAACAAAAGCACCAACAACACGTGCCTGCGCATCGATTAGATAGAGCTCGATCTGGTGGGCATTGACGAGCGAGCCGGAATAGCTTGCACCCAGCCTGAAGTAGTCCCGGATCACATCCAATGATGACCCGAGCGATCTGAGCGCTTTGGTGCTGTCGTCAAATCTCATGCCACGATGTTCGCAATAGGTGCGTAGCCGGTCTGGCGTGTCATATTCGGGATCGTAGGTTATGGCGACAACCTGCAAGTTATCATGTCCGACCAGACGCTGCAGAGCGGCTAGTTTTGTGACGGTCAACGAACACTTACTCGGGTTCTGGCATCGCGTATAAAAGAAAGCCACCGCGCTGACTTTATTTTTGAACAGTGAATGATAGCCATGCTCGCGGCTGTGCTGATCTTCAAATCTGACCCCCGCGACCTTGGCCGAATCTACACCAGTAACCCGATTTTTACCCAGGTCTTGTGTCAACGGAGCAGAACAACATCTCTGCTGGACTGGTGTGGTTTCCAGACGTTCGATGATTTGTTTTATCAGCCCCTTAGCGTCCGTATCGTAAGCGGGATTGCCTAACATGGAATCTAACGCATCCACATAGTCGCTGGCAAACTTCGCATATCGGAGCAGTGTTCGCAGTACTTCCTTAACTCCGGTGGTGTACCCTTGTGGTGCCGGCCAAGTCATGAAGTATTGATCGAACGAAATGGCATCGTCACAGTACTGGATGTTTTCGATTCCGCGCAGCAAATGACCGGGAAAAGCCGAATAATCAAAATCATATCCGCTAAATGCCTTAGCAGCAGCTGCTATAATATAAGGGTGCCTACCAGTTTATAACTCCTCTATTACGAAACAAAGCGCCTCTTGCGGTAACCCG
>JBCCHL010000113.1:0-15459 GCA_039028775.1 Pseudomonadota bacterium
CCTTGGGAACAACACTGTCCCAGTAGTTTGCACCCGTAAGTTCTAGAATTTAAATTGATTATTTGATGTCTTTTTTGCCGCTGACGCCTGACCGACATGACGTTCGTCTCAAGCTGCTCGAAGTATTCACCGAGTCTGCCGATCACGGACAATTTTCCGAACACGCGCAATACCTGGTCGACAACTGCCAGGATGAAGACATCCTGATGGCGGTGCGTGAACTCGAAACTCAGATCGACGACAGCCAGCTCGATCTCGACACGGATTTGGTGACGGCAGACGAAGTCGTTGAAGAAACCACGGAGAGCGATGTCGGTCTCGATGACGACCTGGAACTGGACCTCGACGATGTGGAGATCACCGATGGTGGCCCGCAGATCGACGGGGATGTCGGCGCTGACGACGCCGAGGACAGCTTCGAGTTAGAGTTTGATGACCCCGAACCCGAACAGATCACCAGCTCAGCCGGCCAGGAATTGGGCGGGGACCTGGGCATAGATTTCGACCCGGAACGCGACACCGAAGACGGTCTGGAAAACTCCAGCAACGCTTCAGTGCTCGACGACGAATCGGCTGACTTCAACCTGGACGACATGGCGCTGGACGGTGCTGACGACCGGGCGAGCAGCGACAATGACACAGCCGAAGAGGTGGCGGCCGCCGTCGATGTTGACAGTGATGGCGATGACTTTGATTTTGATGCGAATGGCGATCCGGACATCAACGAGACCAAACTGGATCTCGCGGAGGCGTATGTCGATATGGGTGATGTCGATGGCGCCCGGGACATCCTCAACGAGGTGGCGGACGAGGGCACAGAAGAGCAGCGCGATAAAGCACGGCAGATGCTCGAGGATATGGGGTAACCGCACGCTCATCCCATGACGCGCTATGCTCTGGGCATTACCTATCATGGTGGATCCTTCCACGGCTGGCAGCGACAGGCTGCGGTGGCGACGGTGCAAGGCGCCGTCGAATCGGCCTTGGCCCAAGTCGCAGATCATCCCGTAGAACTCGCTGCCGCGGGTCGTACGGACCGAGGCGTCCACGCCTGCGGTCAGGTGGGCGCATTCAGCTCCGATGCGTCGCGCAGTCTTTACCAATGGCGAACGGCGGTAAACTCTCTGACACCCGATGGCATCGGCGTCGACTGGGTCATGCGTGTCGCCGATGACTTCCATCCGCGCTTTGACGCCACCGCCCGACGCTACCTTTATGTCTTTGCTGACAGCGCCAGCGAGGCGATTCCGAATCCCCTGAGTACCGGATTCACCTGGCCCTGCGTCGGCCTGGACGCAGACCTCATGCACCAGGCCGTTCAGGCATTGCTCGGCGAGCATGACTTTTCTGGCTTCCGGGCGGCAGGGTGCCAGTCCCAGACCCCGATGCGGCGGGTGCATCATGCCCGTGTGCTGCGCTTCGGGCCCTGGGTGGTTCTCGATATCGAGGCGAATGCGTTTCTCCTGCACATGGTACGCAACATCGCGCGCGGTCTGGTCACCACATCGGAGAGCGGAGAGGTCGATTACATGCGCGCACAATTGCAGAGCACAGACCGGACTCAGCTCGGACCTACTGCACCCCCGCAGGGACTGTACCTGTATCGGGTGAGTTATCCGCAGCACGACTTTCCTAACCCCTTGCCACCACCGCTGCTCGCCGCCATGGTCGACCTGTAAGCCTGAGCCGAGGGTTTGCCAGCAGAGGGTTTGCCAGCGGAGGGTTTGAAGGGGGCGACATCTCTTTGCTCTGACAGCGCAGGAACGCTAGACTACGCGCCTTTTGGCGCCGGTGATCCGGCGGCGTCTTGAGCAGTACGACATGACCCAACCCGAAACGACACACGTCTGGTGCAAAATCTGTGGCATCACGTCGCCGGGTGACGCGCGGCATGCGAACGCCGCTGGCGCCGATGCAATCGGCATCAATTTTTATCCAGCCAGCACACGTTTTGTCAGCCTGGATGCGGCGCGCGCGATCGCAGCGGCGGTCGACTGCACCCGCGTCGCCTTGTTTGTCGACGCGAGCGAGGCCGACGTTGGCGCGGTGGTCGACGCCGGTGTTGCGGATATGCTCCAGTTTCAGGGCGATGAGCCCCCCGAGTTCTGCCGCGGCTTTGGGCTGCCTTACATAAAAGCCCACCGGGTCATGCCAGGCCGCGATATCAACGCCGCCCTGGCTCCCTATGCCGACGCCGAGGCGTGGATGCTGGATGCCTATCTCGAGGGTGTGCCCGGTGGTACCGGACACGTCTTCGACTGGTCCCTGTGGCCGGCGCACGGCGAACGACCGCTGGTGTTGGCCGGCGGTCTTAATCCGCACAACATCGTGGCCGCCATCGACACCACCAAGCCCTGGGGGGTGGATGTATGCGGGGGATTGGAAGCGAGCAAAGGGGTCAAAGACCCGGATCTGGTCAGTCAATTTATGCAGGAGGTGCGACGTGTCAGCGAACACCAAAGGTAGTAACTACGCACAACCGACGCCGAGTGGACACTACGGAGAGTTCGGCGGCCGCTTTGTCGCCGAAACTTTGACCCACGCGTTGGACAACCTCGCGGAGCTCTACGCTGCCGTGAAAGACGATCCCGACTTTCAGCGCGAACTCGCCGAAGACCTGACCCATTATGTGGGTCGTCCTACACCGCTGTATTTTGCCGAACGCCTGACCGAGCGGCTCGGTGGTGCGAAGATCTATCTCAAGCGTGAGGACCTGAACCACACCGGCGCGCACAAGGTCTGTAATACCATCGGCCAGGCGCTGCTCGCCAAACGCATGGGCAAACCACGCGTGATCGCCGAGACCGGTGCCGGACAGCACGGCGTGGCCAGCGCCACCGTCGCCGCCCGCCTGGGTCTCGAGTGTGATGTCTACATGGGCGCGGAAGATGTCGAACGTCAGAGTCTCAATGTGTATCGCATGAAGCTCCTGGGTGCGACGGTCAAACCCGTCACCTCCGGGTCCAAAACACTCAAGGACGCGTTGAACGAAGCGATGCGTGATTGGGTGACCAACGTCGACAACACACATTACATCATCGGTACCGTCGCTGGGCCCCATCCGTACCCGATGATCGTGCGCGACTTTGCGGCCATTATCGGTCAGGAAGCACGCGCTCAGATGCTGCAGACGGAAGGGCGTTTGCCGAATGTCTGTGTCGCCTGCGTGGGCGGCGGCTCGAATGCGATGGGTCTGTTCTATCCTTTCATCGATGATATCGACGTGCGTCTGGTCGGGGTGGAGGCGGGCGGACACGGCTTGGCCACCGGTCAACACGCCGCGCCGCTCAATGAGGGCAGTGTCGGCGTTTTGCACGGCAATCGCACCTATCTGATGGCGGACGACGACGGCCAGATACAGGCGACCCATTCGATATCCGCTGGCCTGGATTATCCCGGGGTCGGACCTGAGCATTCGCATCTGAAAGATATCGGTCGCGCCGAGTACGATGCCGCGACCGATGACGAAGCGATGAACGCGTTTCGCATGCTCAACCGAACGGAAGGTATTCTGCCCGCCCTGGAGTCTTCCCATGCCCTGGCCTGGGTGGTGGCCAATGCGCCGCAGATGGATGCGGATGACATCATCCTCGTCAATCTATCCGGCCGCGGTGACAAAGACATCAACACCGTTGCCGCAATCGATGGGATTACCTTGTGACCCGCATAGAAGATCACTTTGCCCGTACCCGCCCTGCGAAGTCCCTGGTCGGCTTTATCACCGCAGGGGACCCTACGTTGGACCACACGGTCCCTGCGATGCATGCCCTCGTCGCCGGTGGTACTGACCTGATCGAGTTGGGCATCCCGTTCTCCGATCCGGAGGCGGAAGGACCGGCGATCCAGGCCTCCAGCGAGCGGGCGCTAGCCAATCAAGTGACGCTGAACACGGTGCTGGATTTTGTTGCCGAGTTTCGTAAAGAAAACAGCACTACGCCGATCATCCTGATGGGTTATCTGAATTCCGTGCTGGCCCATCCGGATTTCGCGGGGGCAGCGCAAACGGCCGGCGTGGACGGGCTGATCATGGTCAATCTGCCGCCGGAGGAGGGCAATGATCTCGCCACTCGGCTGCGCGAGCACAACATGGATCTGATTTATCTGCTCGCGCCGACCACCACAGACAAGCGTGCCGAACTGATCCTCCAGAAAGCCTCGGGTTTTGTGTACTACGTATCCCTCAAGGGCATTACGGGCGCCAGTCACCTCGATGCAGGCGATGTCGCTGCGCGCATGGCACAATTGAAGGCGGGTACGGACCTGCCGATCTGTGTGGGGTTCGGCATCAAAGACCGGAACACCGCGGCACAGATCGCCCCTCACGCCGACGGCGTGGTGGTCGGCAGCGCGCTCGTCAACCTGCTGGCCGAGCACGAAGACGATGTGCAGGCCGCCTGCCAAGCGATCACCTCTGCGGCGTATGAACTGCGGCAGGGTGTGGATGCACCTTCCGACTGAGGCCGACCGGACGCTGTTGAGCATGCCGACTGACAATGACCTGGAGCGCTGGCTCGAGTACATCACTCAGCACAACCCGCGCACCGTGGACATGGGGTTGGCGCGCATGCATACCCTGGTTCGTCGCCTGGATCTTGAGCGGCCGGCGCCGCAGGTCCTGACCATCGCGGGTACCAACGGTAAAGGCTCCACCGCGCTGGCCAGCGAAGCACTGTTGCGGCATGCTGGCAAACTCGTGGGTACCACCCTCTCTCCCCATCTGCATCGCTACAACGAGCGCTTTCGTATCGATGGAGTGGAAGCCTCAGACGCCCAGATCATTGCCGCGCTCCAAGCCGTCGATGCCGCCCGCGGCTCCACACCCTTGACCTACTTTGAGTTTTCCGCACTGGCGGCCCTGTGGTTATGCCGTGAGGAAAGGGTTGATGTTGCGATCCTCGAGATTGGGCTGGGTGGGCGTCTCGACGCCTTCAATGCGGTGGATGCTGATGTTGCCGTCATCACCAGCATCGGGCTGGATCACACCGACTATCTGGGTAATACCCGTGAACTGATCGGTGCCGAAAAGGCCGGGGTCTTCAGAGCGGGGCAGCACATGGTGCTCGGCACGGATATGCCCACCAGCGTCAGAGCGGCTGCGGGGGTAGGGCGGAGCGTCGCAGCTGGTGTCGATTTTGAAGTGGCGCACGAAGCGGGTGGTTGGCGCTTACACGTGACCGGGGCGCAACCATCGCCATTGCTGCCGTATTCCGGCATGGCACCGCACAATCTGGCGTTGGCCGAGATGGCGGTGCGGGCGCTGATGCCGCAACGCGCACCCGCTTGGGAGGTTCTGCAGCAGGTGAGCATGCCGGGTCGCTTGGAGCAGATACGATATGCTGGGCGGGATTGGATTGTCGACGTCGCACATAATACCGAAGGAGTCCGTTTTCTCTGCCAGCAGCTGCAACATCGCGGTGTGGTGCCGGATTTGCTGGTGTGCGGCATGCTGAAAGACAAACCGCATGCCCAGGTGGTACAACACATGCAATCCTGGGTGGACGTCCCCTGGGTGTTGCTCGATACGGCAGGCGCCCGGGGCATGTCCGGATTGGCGCTGCTACCCCAAATGCGTCCCGGAACGACCACACACGTTCTGAACGTGTCGGACAAGATGCTGGGAACGCAACTTTTGTCCCGCTCCGGTGAGGGTGATACCATCCTCGCATTCGGTTCTTTCGATTGTGTGGCTCGATGTCAGAGCATATTTCCATGATGAGCAGATGGTCCCTGCGCAGCGTTTCAGGACCTCGTAGGGGAGCCCCAAACGATGCCTGAGCAGACCCGCAACCGGGTGACCGGCGCCATCTTTTTACTCGCGCTGGCTGCTATCTTTTTACCGATGCTGTTCGATGGCGCCGGTGTTCAGGCGCCGGACATCCCCCCCGCGAGTCCTGTCTCCCAGGGCCAGTCCGTGGCCGATTATGATGATGTTGTGCCCGCGACCGATGTGGTGGAGCGGGTCTCGCAGTTGCGCGAGGCGATCGACGATGATGGTTACGACGTGGCGACGGGCACGCGTTTTGGTGAACCGGCGCTGACGCCTCCCGCGACCGATACCCCTGCCACCAAGGCCTGGGCGGTGCAGGTGGCGAGCTTTGCTTCCGAAGGAAACGCGCGCAAGCTGCGCACCCGGCTGCGTGCCGCAAGCTTCGAGGCCTTCATCTCCAGTCATAAGTCTGACCCGGACGCGTCGGTGATGTATCGTGTGGCCACCGGCCCCTATCTCAGCAAATCCCAGGCGCAAGAAGTGCTGGCGAGCATCGCTGGACAGTTTTCTATGCAACCCACCCTGGTCAACTTCGATCAATGAGGCATTGATGGCAGGTCTCGACATTCTCTTAGGCATCGTGATCGTGCTTTCCGCCGCGATTGGCCTGGTGCGTGGACTTGTCAAAGAAGTCCTGTCCCTGGTGAGCTGGTTGCTAGCGTTTGTGATAGCGCTGTACTTCGCCGGCCAGCTAGCATCGATGCTGCCCGCTTCTTGGGGTGGTGAGAGCATCCGCTACGGGATCGCGTTTGTCGGCCTGTTTGTGATCACGTTGATCGCAACCGGAATTGCGCAATGGCTGATCTCACTGTTGATCACCAGTACCGGGTTGTCCGGTACCGATCGTCTGCTCGGCTTCCTGTTCGGCAGCGTGCGCGGGGTTGTCGTGGCGGTTGTCCTGTTGATGGGCTTACGGGAAGTGGCTGCAGACGCTCCCTGGTGGGAAGCCTCGAGGTTGCGAGCACCACTCTTGTCGCTGGAGGACGAATTGCGTGACGCGCTGGGACGGGCGCGTGGCCTCGCTGAGGAGTTGCCCGCATCGATGCCGAAAGTGTCAGCCCAGTTCAAGTCTCTGCCGCGGATGCAACCTGTATCGGTATGAATGCATTGGTCGAACACGGGTTGTTGAGTAACGATTGAGAATAAGTGGTGCATGGCGAATGACAGCGTAGTGATACAAGGTCTACACTGTCAGTCGTGCTGGGCGGAACGAATTAAGGGCACTCAAATATATGTGCGGCATTGTTGGGATTGTTGCCAGGTCAGAGGTCAATCAGGACATCTATGATGCATTGACCGGTTTGCAACATCGGGGTCAGGATGCAGCGGGTATGGTGACCAGCGACGGCGTAACGCTACAGTTACGCAAGAGCAACGGCCTGGTACGCGACGTGTTCCAGCAGCATCATATGCAGCGCTTGAGCGGGCGCATCGGCATCGGGCATTGCCGCTATCCCACCGCCGGCAGCGCCAGCTCCGCTGAAGCCCAGCCTATGTACGTCAATTCGCCCTACGGCATTACCTTGGCGCACAACGGTAACCTGACCAATGCCGATCAATTGAAGGCCGATCTGTTTGCGGCAGATCTGCGCCACATCAATACCAATAGCGATTCGGAGATTCTGCTCAACGTTTTCGCCCACGAACTCAGCGCACAGCGAGCGCTGGACCCGTCACCGGCGGAGATTTTCAAGGCGGTTGAGGGGGTACACAAACGTTGTCGTGGGGCTTATGCCGCGGTGGCGATGATCATCGGCACCGGGATTGTGGGCTTCCGCGATCCGTTCGGCATCCGGCCGCTGGTCTACGGCTATCGGGATGGTGACGCCGGCCGCGATTATATGATCGCCTCCGAATCGGTGGCTCTGGATCTGCTGGGCTTCCAGCGCCTTGGCGACGTCGCCCCGGGAGAAGCGGTGTTTATCACCAACGAGGGTGATATCCACCGCCAGGTCTGCGCGCCTAACGCGCGCCTGGTGCCCTGCGTATTCGAACACGTTTATCTCGCGCGCCCGGATTCGATCATCGATGACATCTCGGTCTACAAGTCCCGGCTGCGCATGGGAGAAAAGTTAGCGGCGCAGGTCCTGCAGCACTACAGCGGCCACGATCACGACATCGACGTGGTGATCCCGATTCCCGATACCGGGCGTACCGCGGCGCTCCCTCTGGCGCATCAGTTGGGGGTTAAGTTCCGCGAGGGGTTTGTCAAAAATCGGTACATCGGACGTACGTTCATCATGCCGGGGCAGAATATGCGCCGTAAGTCCGTCCGCCAGAAGCTCAATGTGATCGAGCTCGAATTTCGCGATAAGAATGTGCTGCTGGTCGATGATTCGATCGTGCGCGGGACCACCACCCAGCAGATTATCCAGATGGCCCGCGATGCGGGTGCGCGCAAAGTCTATCTCGCCTCCGCAGCGCCAGCCATGCGCTATCAGAACGTTTATGGGATCGACATGCCCGCGCGGGAGGAACTGGTCGCCTTCAATCGCACCGATGAGGAGGTGGCGCGCCACATCGGTGCGGATTGGCTGGTCTATCAGAGCATCGCCGATCTCAAAAGTGCAGCCGCTGAAGGCAATCCAAACGTTGCAGATTTCGAGTGCTCTACCTTTGATGGCCAATACGTGACTGGCGACATAGATGCGGAGTATCTGCAACGCTTATCCTTGGCCAGAAACGATATATCGAAACAACGACGTGACGCCGAATTCAACGCCGATGCCAACGTCCTCGAACTCCACAACCACGCCTAAAGCGGGGACGCTGAGTTCGGTACGCGTGAAGGAGCACATCGAGACCCTGATCAACAGTCTCGACGGCGTGCTGCTGGGTAAACAACATCAGATCAAGCTGGCGCTGGCCTGTATCCTTGCCCGCGGCCACCTTTTGATCGAAGATCTGCCCGGCATGGGCAAGACTCTGTTGTCGCATGCGCTCGCGCGGGTATTGGGCCTCAGCTACAACCGTATTCAGTTCACCTCCGACGTGCTGCCCTCGGACATCATCGGCGCGACCATCTTCGATAAAGAACACAACACCTTCCGCTTTGTGGAAGGACCGTTGTTTGCTCAGGTTGTGCTCGCGGATGAGATCAATCGTGCTACGCCCAAGAGTCAGAGCGCACTGCTCGAGGCCATGGAAGAGCGTCAGGTGACGCATGATGGACATGCCTTGGCGCTACCGGATCCGTTCTTCGTGATCGCCACCCAGAATCCGTCGACCCAGACCGGCACCTTCCCATTACCTGAATCGCAACTCGATCGCTTCCTCATGCGCATCGAACTTGGCTATCCGGAGCCGGCGGCCGAGCGCGAACTTCTCCTCGGTGGTGATCGCCGCTCGATGGCAACCTCGCTGCAACCGCAACTCGGGCTGCCGCAGTTGCGGGCTCTGCAGAGTGCGGTGGATGATATCGGCGTCTCCGAACCTCTGGTGGATTACGTTCAACGCTTGGTTGCGTTTTCCCGCCAAGGCGGGGAATTCGCCTACGGTCTGTCGCCGCGTGGCGCCCTCGCCCTGCTGCAGGGGGCCAAGGCCTGGGCGCTCTTGCACGATCGTTCCCACGTGGTGCCGGAAGATGTTCAGGCCGTTCTGCCGGGAGTGGTAGAACACCGCCTGCGCGAATCCGCTGATTTTGCCGGCCATGGCGGCGGTGCTCTGGCGCTGCGTCTGCTCGGCAGTGTCGATGTCGTAGCCTGATCTCGGCTCCCGGGATAAGCGCCTGATGGCCGAGATACAGATTTCCCACCCCACCATGGGCAAACGTTTTGCCGCGTGGCTGGACCGGCGCATACCGCCTTCCACACGTGTGACTCTAAGTCAGGCGAACGTCTTCATCTTTCCTACCCGTTCTGGGCTTATGTTCGGAGGCTTGTTGGGCACGCTGGTTCTAGGGGGCATCAACTATCAGAACAGTCTGGTCTATGGCGTAGCGTTTCTGCTCGCCAGCATGTTTATCATCACCATCCTCTACACCTTTAGAAATCTCTCCGGCCTGACCATCGAACTCGCGGAAGCGAAGGCCGGCTTCGTGGGGGAGGAGATCGAGTTTGTCGTGCGGGTTAAACGTCCGCAGGGGCGTGGTCGCGAAGGTGTGCAGATCGGCTGGCCGGAGGGCTTCACACAGTGGGTGGCGATCGATGACATGGAGGCCGACGACGTTCGTCTGTATGTTAAGGCTCACCGCCGGGGTTGGTTGTATCCCGGCCGCCTGCTGGTCGAGACCTATTTCCCACTTGGCCTGCTGCGCGCCTGGACCTGGGTGGACATCAATGCGCGGACGTTGGTCTACCCCGAGCCGCTGTTTGACGAGACGGCCCCGATTGAATCCAGCCGCCGTCGCGACGACGGTGTGTTGATGGATCCGCTCGGCAGCGACGACTTTGTGGATATCCGCGAGTACGCGCCCGGCGATCCTATCAAGAACATCATCTGGCGTTCTTATGCCCGTGCGGATCAGGTGGTGGTGAAACGCTATGCCAGCTATCTGGAACCGCGCCTGTGGTTCGACTACGACGCCTTGGATGGTGATAGTGAGACGCGCCTGCGCAGGCTGACCGGCCTGGCGCTCAACGCCACGCGTGCCGAACGCGAATTTGGGCTGCATCTGCCCAACGTCGAGATCCCACCGGGGCAGGGGCCCATGCATCTCGATGCGGTTTTACGGGAGTTGGCTCTCTATGGCCAACCGCGATAAGTCCGAACGTCTCGGCGTTGCCGAGCAGATCCCGCGTAACTCCCTGGCGCTCTTGATGATCGCTCAAGTGGCGGTGATCCTGCCCTTGAGCCCGCACATCTCCCTGTGGGTGGTCGGGGTCTGTCTGGTGTGTGGCTATTGGCGCACCCAGGTGTATCGCGGTCGCTGGGGTTACCCCAGCGGCGTGTTCAAGGGTTTTCTGGTGGTGGCCGCCAGCCTGGGCATCGCGCTGTCCGGCTACACGACTTTCAGTCTGGAAGCGGCGGCGTCATTGCTGGTGGTCGCCTTTGCCTTGAAACTCATCGAGATGAAGAGCCGCCGTGATGCCTACCTCATCATCTTTCTGAGTTACTTCCTGGTCGCCATCGCGTTCCTCTTTTCCCAGACCATGACCGCCACCACCTATGCGGTGCTGGCCATGGTGGTGGTCACGGCGGCGATGGTGGGGATGAATCAGATGCAGACGCGCATCCGCCCCATCGCGTCGATCCGTCTCGCAGCGGGCCTGGTGGGGCAGGCGATTCCGCTGATGCTGGTGATGTTCCTCCTGTTTCCCCGCGTGGGACCGATGTGGTCTATCCCGATGCCCAGTTCCGCATCGACCGGCCTTTCGGACAAGCTCACGCCTGGGGACGTTGCGAGCCTCAGCCAATCCGACGAGCTGGCCTTCCGCGCCGAATTTGACGGTGCCGTACCGTTGCAACGCGAGCTCTACTGGCGCGGTTTGGTCTACTCGAACTTTCGCGAAGGCACCTGGAGCGTGGGGCGCGACCTTGAAGAAGAAACGCTGACGTTTCCGGGCACGGCCAATCTCAGCTACGAAGTGTTCATGGAGCCGACCCAGACCAAATGGGTCTACGCGTTGGACACGCCGGTGACCTTCAGTCCCAAGCTCTCTGTTTTGGCCGACTATCGTCTGGTTTCGGAAGAGCCGATCCTGTCGGTGTTTCGCTATCGGGTCACCAGCAATCCTCTGATGATCATGGATGCCGTGCTGCCCGAGCACATACGCGCGCGCGAAACCCACTACCCGACAGTGGACAGCCCGCGCATGCAGGCTTATGCCCGGGAACTCTACCGCTCGGCTCGAGGCGATGCCGAGACCGTCATCACCCTGATGCTCGAGCAGATCCGCAACGAAGAATACGCCTACACGCTCAACCCGCCGACCCTCGGCAGCGTCAACAGCGTCGACAGTTTCTGGTTTGATTCGCGTCGGGGTTTCTGCACCCACTACGCCGGGGCGATGGTATTCGCGCTGCGCTCGCTCGATATCCCTGCGCGTCTGGTGGGCGGCTACCAAGGCGGCGAGGTAAACCCTGTGACCGGCCATGTTGTGGTGCGCCAGTACCAGGCGCACGCGTGGGTAGAAGCCTGGATCGAAGGCAAAGGCTGGGTGCGCTACGACCCGACCGCAGCGGTGGCGCCCGAACGGGTGGAACAGGGGCTGAACGCGGCGCTTTCCAGCGCGGACCGCGCGACACTGTCATTTTTCGCCAATGCCCGGTTGAGCAGCGGTGATCTGCTGAACAATTTTCTGCAATTCGTCGATTCCCTGGAGCATCGCTGGAACGTCTGGGTGGTCGGTTACGACGCTGCGACCCAAACGGACATATTGCGCAGCCTGCTCGGCGAGGTCACCCCTGCCCGGGTCGGCATGGCGTTGCTGGTGGGCGGGGTTGTCAGTGTGGCATTGGCCGCACTGGTCTTGTTCTGGCGCCGCCGTCCCGGTCCCAAGAATCCCACGGCGCGGGCCTTGGGTGGGTTCTACGGCGCGATGAGTCGACGCGGTCTGCCGCGAGAGGAGGGCGAAACCCCTGCCGCGTACCTGACCCGCCTTGGGCTCCTCGCACAGACCGATGTTGAGGGTTTGGTGGCGCTCACCCAGCGCCAATTGTACGATCCGCACCACGTCAACAGCCGCGAGCAGTTGCGAACCTTGCGCCGCGAGCTGAGAAAACTGAAATTCAGACTTGCCTTTCGACCAGCAAAGCCAGCATCCTTAGCGGGTTGATCTCGTCCTCAGGATCCCCTGGGACGAAGCGCCCAAGCGCCAACTATCAAGCACCCGTTCTGATCGGACCCAAACTTAAGGCTTTAGTTTTTGAGCGACGCTATCCCCTCGTCCACCATCTCTGAGGTTCCGGTCAAACGCCGTAGGCGTACGCCTTGCGTCGGAATCTGCTCCACCACCTATGGTGATCTTGTGTGTCGCGGTTGTCGGCGCTTCGCCCATGAGATCGTACAGTGGAACGGCTATGACATGGACCAGCGCGAGCAGATCTGGCAGCGTCTGGAACACCAGCGCGACGCGGTGGTCGGACAACTGCTCATGGTAGAGGTCCCCAATGACTTTGCCGCCATCGCGCTGCACGCGCAGCTTGACCATCTGCAGGGCAATGAGGCAAAGCTCGCTGTGTTGGGCTACCTGGTCAAGCAGGAGTGGCCGCTGCACAAAGCTGGTTTGCGGCTCACCGTGCGTGATGCGGCGTTGCATGCCCCGCTGGAGGCCATGCGGGCCCTCGAAGAGGAGATGTATGAGCGCGCCTGCGCGGTCTATGAGCGCAACTTCAAAGTTTCGCCCTGACGTAAGCGACGATGGCCCGACCCGATCTCAATCCTGCGCTTGCGTTTCTGCGCGTGCCCACTCCCGCGGCCTGGTTCGAGCGGGCGCGCGAGCAGATCCCCACACTGCTGATGGATCACGCCAATTGTGAGAAGAAAGCGGCCAGCACGGCCCTGTCGATGACCTATCGCTATGTGCAGCACCCACCCCTGTTGCACAAGATGTCGCAACTCGCACGGGAGGAGATGCGCCACTTCGAAATGGTGCTCGAACTCATGGAAGCTGAGGGCATTGTCTACGAACAACTCAGTTCCGCTCGCTACGCCCAGGCATTGCATCAGCACATCCGCAAGCAAGAGCCGTATCGCCTGATCGACACCCTGCTGGTAGGGGCGATTGTGGAGGCGCGCTCCTGCGAGCGGTTTGTGGGTTTGATCGAAGTTTTACCCGAGCGCATTGCCCACCTGTACCGTACGCTGGTGCATTCCGAGGCACGGCATTTCGGCGAATATCTTGCCCTTGCGCGGAACATCGCGGCAGCACACGATTTGGATGAGGAAGTGGATCGGCGCGTCGACGATCTGCTGGACGAAGAGGCCACCCTGGTCACGACCCCGGATGCGACCTTTCGTTTTCATAGTGGCGCGCCAGACTGAAGCACTCGAGCTGCAGACGCCCATCGGTCTGGCGACACAGCCAGCCGCAACGCTCCCAATCACCCAGTACCACCCGAGTGCATTGATCGTGTTGATGTTGACCCGGGCGATGGGTATGACCGTGCAGCAAGGTTGTGGCGGCATTGGCGTGCAGCGCTTCGAGCACGGCATCATCGTTCACGTCCATGATGTTGGTTGCCTTGCTGGCGTTCTCCGAGCGGCTCTTGGCCCGCAGTTGTTGCCCCAGCAGCTTGCGCGCGGCCAAGGGTTGCGCGAGCAACCCCGCCTGGGTTTCGGGACGCAGGTAAAAAGCCCGCTGGGTCTGATATTCCACATCGTCGGTACACAGCGCATCGCCGTGCATCAACAGCAGATTGCCGTCCAGCACATAGGGCTCGTTGATCAGCGTGACCCCGCAGGCGGCCGCAAATACATCGCCGAACAGGAAATCGCGATTGCCGTGCAGTAAAAACACCTCGCAGCATGTGCTCGCTTGTTTAAGCGCCGCTTGCAGGGTGACCGCCAATTCGCTGTCATCATCATCGCCGACCCACATCTCGACGAGATCGCCGAGGATGTAGAGTTCGTCCACACTCGCGGACTCTGCTTGCAGCAGTTCCGCAAAGCGCAGGAAACGCTCGGAATCGGGTTGCTCGAGGTGCAGGTCGGAGATGAACACGCGCTCCATGAGCTAGGGACTCGTCGTTGCCAGGTCTTCCTGATGTTGGCGTGCCGCCTGCAGCGTGTTCTTGAGCAAGGCCACACGTGTCATTGGACCCACGCCACCCGGTACCGGGGTCACCCAGGACGCTCTCTCCATCACCTCATCAAAACAGACGTCGCCGCGCAGTTTGTTGTTCTCATCCCGGGTGATGCCGATATCTATGACAATCGCGCCGGGTTTGATCCACGCCGCCGGCACCAGCCCCGGCTTACCCACCGCCGACACGACAATGTCCGCCAGGCTGATCTTGTCCGCAATATTCCGGGTGAACTTATGCGCCGTGGTAACGGTGCATCCGGCGAGCAACAGCTCGAGGCCCATGGGTCTTCCGACATGATTCGATGCGCCGATCACGGCGGCATCCAGACCTTTGAAGTCCTCGACCAGGCGCTCCAGCAGCATCATCACTCCCAGCGGCGTGGCGCTGCGAAACGTCGGGCGCCGGATCGCCAGCCGGCCGATGTTGTACGCATGGAAGCCGTCGACGTCTTTGCGCGGATCGATACAATCGATGATACGGTCCTCATCGATGTGCTCCGGCAGGGGGGTCTGTACCAGGATTCCATCGATTGAGCCGTCATCGTTCAACGACTTGATCCGCGCCTCCAGATCCGCCTGCGCCACGTTGGCGCTCAGGTGCTGAACCTCCGAATGAAAACCGACCTCGTCGCAGTCGCGACGCTTGCCACGGACGTAAATTTCCGAGGCCGGATCGTTGCCCACCAAAATCACCGCCAAACCCGGGGTTCGATGCCCGGCGGCGATCCACTCATTTACCTCCGCGGCGATCTCACCACGAACCTCTTTGGCGATGGCATTGCCATCGATAATCACGTCAGCGTCTAATATTTGTCCGGTCAAGGGATTGACTCGCGAAGGCCCTATAGCTATTGCCCAAGACTCAAAAGAAGGAGACCAGCGAATCGTGTTGTAGCGCACGTCTTCCGGCTCCCAGTCGGCATCATCGGGCATTTGTCGCACTTCTATAGCATCGGTAAATCCGGCTTGCTCGAAGGCTTTGTTCCACATCAGAGCCCCTTCGCG
>JBCCHL010000114.1:0-15390 GCA_039028775.1 Pseudomonadota bacterium
CCGGAACCACGGATAAGAATCGCATCGCTGCGGGTTACGATACCGTGCGCAACAAAGGCCTTGAGATCTTCGGTATTCTGGAAGATCACCTTGGTCGCCAGGCCGGAGAACGCCAACCGGTACATCAGATTGACGCTTGCACGAGCAAGACCAGACCACCAGCCACGGCGAGAAAAGATCAAGCCCATGCCCGGCACCGCGTTGACCACCGCGCCCATACCCATGCGCCGCGCCGCAAAGGAACCATAGATCACCGGCTTGATGGTGACATGATGGACGAGGTGAGGATTCAACTCCCGATACAAGCGACACAGCGCACGATACACCCGAAATTCCTCGATCAGATTGAAGCCACTGCGTGACAACGGCAACGACACATGTTGCAAACCGTGTTCGGATAGTCGTTCCTCGCCGGTATTGGCGGCGCTCGCGACCACAACCTCATGTCCCCGCGCCTTGGCTTCCAGGCCGAGCGCTAGGCGGTGCGACAGAAAAAACTGTGCCTCATTCACGACGAACAGAAATTTCACGGGGCCAAAAGTTCCGCATAGGTGAGGAAATAGGACTCCAGGCATTCCTCGATGTGATAGTTGTTGCAGATATGTACGCGCGCGCGCCGCGCATCCTCTGCATCCATGCGCAGATTAGCATTGATCGTCGTGACAAGACTAGCCACGTCACCGGGTGCAACTATGCGCTCGGGCTGCAGAATGATGCGCCGCACATCGCCCACATCGGTGGCCACACAGCCAACCCCGCAAGCCGATGCCTCAAGCAATATGTTGGGTGTGCCTTCGCGTAGTGATGCCAGCACCAGCAGGTCGATCCCGGGTAACAGGCTCTCCACCTCACCCTGGGGTCCCAGCAACCGCACACGCCCGTCCAGTCCGTGCTCACCGAGCAACGCATCCAACGCCGGATTCTGCGCCTCCATCCCCGGCCCAGCCGGCAACACCGTGACGTCGTCCCGCGCGGACAGCACCTCGCGTGCGGCCGCAAGGAATATGTCGACGCCCTTCAAGGGGTGGAAGCGACAGATCATCGCCACGACATGTTCGGCGGGTCCGACAGACCAGGCGCGCCGCACAGCGTCTCGCGCCTGCGTATCCGGCCGATAGCGTGCGGTGTCGATCCCATTGACGATCACTTTATGAGGATAGCGGTCGTATCCTAGAACAGCGTGATCGCTCACCGCAGCATGGGAGTTGTACAACAGCAGATCTGGCCGCAGGCCGGGTAACCGCCCCAAGTGAATAGCCAGGCGTGTGCGTCGACGCTCGAGATCGAGCCGTCTCGGGCTCTGGCGGATTGAGAACACCAGACGCGCGCGCCCAACCCGGCCCCAACGCACCAGGATGGCGGCCAGGAGATTGCCCAGGTACATCCAGCCTTGCACCACATCCGGTCGTAGCCTGCGCAATCGCCGCCAGGCTCGAAACAACGCCACCGGACCTGTGCGATAGTCGCAATAGGTCACCGGCACCTGTGCGCGGGCCAAGCTCGACCCGATAGGGGATGGCCGCCCGAAACAGAGCACATGATGCTCATAGCGAGCATCCGGTCGTTGCGCCAGGCGCAGGAGGCTCGTTTCTGCACCACCTGTATCGAGACGCACGATCACGTGACAGATTTTGTGGCGCGTGTTCATCGCGCGCTATTGTCCGATGGGGCACCTCAAATTGCCACCGGCGATCTACGCGCCCCTCACTATCGCAATACAAAACCGCCTCGCGAACACCACACCCGATACCCCGGGATGCGCACGCGAGGCAGGAGGGTGTGAATATTACTTAAAGCGTATCTTCGCCTTGTTGGCCGCCACCAGTGCCGGACCGATGCCGCTGACCTCCCGCAGGTCGGCCATGTTCTCGAACGGGCCAAACTTCACGCGATATTCAACGATGGCTTTGGCCTTGTTCAACCCCACACCGCTGAGCTGCTCGGCCAATTGTTGGACCGTGGCTTTGTTGACGTTGATCACGCTGACCTGTGCCGCAGGCTTGGATCGATTGGTATCCGCTTGCAGCGGCCAGGCTGTGCCGAGTAGGCCCAGAATGAACAGAATGAACAGAGTGCGCATATTCGCTCCTATAGTTAGCTTCGGATGCGCACCACGATAAGGTGTTGGCGGGGATAGGGATGTCAGCCGCACACCCACCCTTGCGTAGGAGGATCGCTGCGCAGCCTACATGTGGCGCCTCATAGCAGCGCCAGGTCTTGCAGGCGCTGGCGTGGACAGCCAGCGCCGACCCACAACCATTTGATGCTGCTCCGCGGTTACAACCCTACCGATAGGTGCCCCAACTACGGCAACCAGGGCACTGCCAACTTGGGGCTTGCGCGGACAGACCACACTCGCTGCAGCGCAGATCCCGTACAACGACGTCCATTTCAGAAATCAGCCCGAGCAGGCGATCACGCAAGGCCGTGTCATCCTGCCCTCCTAGTGCCGCTCTGGCGAGGAGCGGCCAGTCTTGTGCGACGCCGGAACCCGAGGGTAGTGCCGCCGCAAACGCCTCCGCATCGGGCCTGATTTGGGCCTCCACCATCGCCTCGAACACGAGCAGCGACGGCTCGCGCTGGAACTGCTGGCGCAGAAACTGATGGTAGATCACGTTGTTATCCACACCATAGGCGTCCCCTGCGAGCTGTCGCGTCGCCGTGCGAAATTCCGGCAGGATCAGCCCCAGCAACCCCGGATTGAGATCAGCCGCTTTGCGCAGCGCCTGTTGGGCATCTTTCGGTTTCGACTTGCGCATGGCGATCCGGGCTTGCAGAACATATACCCGCGCTTCGGTGGGCTCGATCGCTCTCGCTTCCTGGACGTGGCGCGAGGCCTGTCGGACATCATGGGCGGCAAGAGCGATCCCCGCCAGTTCACAATGCAGATGACAAAAACGCACACGCTTTTTCGCTCCGGCCCGCAACAACGGCAAACCGATCTCCAGGGCTTGCGCATAGTCACGGCTGCTTTCATAGATATCCACGAGCAGTTCGCGGGCTTGTCGTTCGTAATCGTTGCGCCGCTTGATGATGCGCAACAGAAGGTTCTCGGCCCGATCGATTAGGCCGGCACCGTGATAGTCCAAAGCCAGTTCGATTTCGGCGCGGTGTTTGTTCGCCGCTTTCAAGGTGGTAGCTGCGAGCATCTTCTGGTGGATGTCCGTCGCAACATCGAACCTCCCACGACGGCGCATGAGGGTCGCAAACGCCAGATGCAGCGCGCAAGTATCATCGCTCAGAGGAACATCTTCCAGCAGGTGCTCGACGTCCACCGTCGCGTCTTCTTCGACCAATGCGTTGAGTCCTGCCAGCTGGGGGGGATCCACGCGACCGGAGTCGGATTTCCCGCGTCTGCGGTGGCGCCGACCCAAAAGATAGCCGATGGCCAAGGCGGAGAGGAACAGAACATACAGCAGAAGACCTTCAAAAAACGACATTCCCGCTATCCTTGTGAATGCTGCCTTGTTAGCCGTGCCTTGAGAACCCCGCTCGACGTAAGGGCACCCTTAGAGCACCTTCGGCAAGCGCACCCCGGCCATTTCCTGTGCGCGAATGCCTGGTCGAGAAGACCGTTAGGCAGGCAGTGTATCCGCCTGACCCTGCCCCGCGCTCAGGCTTTCGCCTTCAGCCCGCGCCAACGCCTGACGCATACTGCGGGCCTCGAGGCGATGCTTAGCCGTGAGCCACAAGCTGTATGACAAGCCAACCCCAAGGCCGAGTACAAATGCCGCCAGCAACCACCAGAAAGAACTGATGGCCGGAGTTTCCCAAATCGCAAACTTCAGAGCTATGGCCTGCTGATTAGCCGTGAACACCGCAATGAAGAACACGACGACGACCAGGCCGAGCAACAGCACTGTTTTCAACCAACGCATGAGTATCCTTGGAATCTCGCAAACGTTCTAAGTATAACGCCGCGCCCGGCGTATGCAGCTCCCGGTGACCAAATTTGGTATCGACATGCGCTGGGCTATTGGGAATCGTTGTCCGTCTTGGGGGTATCCGAGCTCAGCAGCGTCGCGCGCGCCCGCTCAGCCTGGAGTGCGGCGTTGACCCGATCCCGCAGCTCCTTGCCGGGCTTGAAGTGCGGGACGTGTTTACCGGACAGCCCCACGGACTCACCGGTCTTCGGATTGCGCCCAATGCGCGGCGCACGGTAATGCAGAGAGAAGCTGCCGAAACCCCTGATCTCGATACGATCACCGTTAGCCAGCGCATTGGACATCTGTTCAAGCATGGTCTTCACCGCCAGTTCTACATCTTTGCTGGTCAGTTGCGAGCCGGAACTCTGGGATTGAGCGGCGACTATCCGCTCAATCAATTCCGACTTGGTCATGCTGTCATCAGACATCGCGCGTCCTTAAGAACAACTGCGGGCCTAGCCCTCGTTCTTGTCCATCTGTGCTTTGATGAGGTCGCCGAGGGTGGCGGTTCCAGGACGCTCAACCTCAGATTTCTGATGGTCGCGCACGGCCTGACGCTCTTCATCCATCTCCTTGGCTTTGATCGAAAGGCCGATGTTGCGGTTTTTGCGGTCGACACTGACCACCTTCACCTCGATCTCCTCACCCACCGTCAGCACGTTACGCGCGTCTTCGACACGGTCGATGCTGATCTCGGAGGCTTTGAGGACACCGATGACATCTTCCGCCAGCTCGATCATCGCTTCCTTCGGCTCCACTTCGACAATCTTGCCCATCACGATGGAGCCACGATCGTTCATGTTGGTGAAGTCGGAGAACGGATCCTGATCCAGCTGCTTCACCCCGAGCGAAATACGTTCACGCTCCGGGTCGACTGACAGGATCAGGGTTTCGATCTCTTCGCCCTTGGAGTAGCGGCGTACCGCCGTCTCGCCCGGCTCGTTCCAGGAGATGTCCGACAGATGTACCAGGCCATCGATGCCACCGGCCAGGCCGATGAAGATACCGAAGTCGGTGATGGACTTGATGTTGCCGCGGATGCGATCGCCTTTGGCATGATTGATGCTGAACTCTTCCCACGGATTCGGTCGGCACTGCTTGATGCCCAGGGAGATGCGGCGCCGCTCTTCGTCGATGTCGAGCACCATCACTTCCACTTCGTCGCCCACGTTCACCACCTTGGACGGGTGGATGTTCTTGTTGGTCCAATCCATCTCGGAGACGTGAACCAGGCCTTCCACACCCTCTTCGATCTCGGCGAAGCAGCCGTAATCGGTCAGGTTGGTGACCTGGGCGCGTACGCGGGAGCCTTCCGGGTAGCGGCGCACGATGTTCAGCCACGGGTCATCACCCAATTGCTTCATGCCCAGGCTGACGCGGTTCTTCTCGCGGTCAAACTTGAGGATGCGCACGCCGACTTCATCGCCGACGTTGACCATCTCGGATGGGTGGCGGATACGCTTCCACGCCATGTCGGTGATATGCAGCAGTCCATCCACACCGCCGAGGTCAACAAACGCACCGTAGTCGGTGAGGTTTTTAACAATACCCTTAACGTCCTGGCCTTCCTGCAGCGAGGCGAGCAGCGCTTCGCGCTCATGGCTGTTCTCTTCTTCGAGGACCGCACGGCGGGACACCACCACGTTGTTGCGTTTCTGGTCGAGCTTGATGACCTTGAACTCCAGCGGCTTGCCTTCCAGGTGCGCGGTCTCACGCAGGGGCCGGATATCGACCAGAGAACCCGGCAGGAATGCGCGGATATCGCTGATATCCACGGTAAAGCCACCTTTGACCTTGCCGTTGATGATCCCGGTGACCACCTGATTGTCTTCGTGGGCACCCTCCAGCTTCTGCCAGGATTCTGCCCGCCGGGCTTTCTCGCGCGACAGGCGCGTCTCACCCCAACCGTCGTCGACCACTTCCATCGCCACCTTGACCTGGTCGCCGACGTTTAATTCAAATTCGCCTTGTTCGTTGAGGAACTGGCTCTTGGCGATGACGCCTTCGGACTTCAAGCCCGCGTGGACAACTACCCAGTCGTCATCGATGTCTACCACCGTGCCGGTTACGATAGACCCGGGGGCCATCTCGATGGTTTGTAAACTCTCTTCAAAAAGGTCGGCAAAAGATTCGCTCATAAAATCTGCTCTGTGCTTCGTGTTGCCGTACACAACGGTTCCTGGGCGATCGCTTCGACATGGCATCACTGCAGGCCATGTTCAACCTCCGCAATCTCGCTAAAAGCGAATGCACAAGCGCTTTATACCCACCGCGGGGACAAAACGGCTGTCACTCCTGAGACGTTTGTTTAGACGTTTGTTTTTCTACGCTGGTTCTCTACGCTGACTTTCTACGCTGATTTTTCTGCGTATATGCCAAACGTTGATTTAAACGTCACACGCTTGCTTTGGCGATTGTTCGCTCAGCTGTTCGCTGTGAACTGCGCAAACGATGCGCGAGCTCTCCATTGGTTAGTGAATAAAACGCGCAATACGCTTGAGCTGGGTTCCCGTTAGACGTGACCGAACGCTACATTGGCCTGACAAGCTTAGGGCTCTGTCCGCATCGGCTGACCCGACTGACTGCTTTTACGGGTGAGACGATGTATCCAGCAGACCCTGCTGCGCTATCAGACGCATGGCTGCGTCTACCACCTCATGGATCGACATCTTCGTGCTGTCCAATACATGGGCGTCCGGTGCGGGTTCCAGCGGTGCGACCGCGCGACCTCGATCCCGCGCGTCACGTTCTTCGATCTGCGCGAGAAGGGCGGGCAAACTAACACTTAAGCCTTTGTTTTTCAACTGGTTATAGCGACGCCGCGCACGTTCTTCGGGACTCGCCTCGAGGAAGATTTTGAGAGGTGCTGAGGGAAACACCACCGTACCCATGTCGCGACCATCAGCGACCAGCCCCGGCGCACGGGCGAAATCGCGCTGCAGTTGCATAATCGCGGCGCGCAAGCGCGGCAGTTGGGCGACCAAGGACGCCAGAGTACCCGCCTCTTCGGTGCGGATCGCATCGGACAAGTCCTCATCGTCGACCCATACCCCATCTGCCTTAAACTCGATGCGCAGGCGTTGGGAAACCGCCACCACCGCGGCTTCGTCGCCGAGTTCAACCCCGCGGTGCTCGCACACCACGCCGACCACCCGATACAGCGCGCCGGAATCGAGCAGATGCCAGCCGAGGCGGCGTGCCACTTCCGCCGCCAGCGTCCCCTTGCCCGAACCGCTGACGCCATCGATGGCGATGACCGGGACGTTCAAAGCACGCGCCCTAGCGCCTCGAGAAAACGCGCGTTCTCAGTCTCCAGGCCGATGCTGACCCGGATATGATTGGGCAGGCCATACTCCGCCACCGGGCGCACGATCACCCCTTCATGCAACAGCTTCTGGAATAAGTCCGGTCCCGGTCCGCCGCAGTCGAAGGTGACAAAGTTGCCCAGCGACGGAATGTAAGACAGTCCCAAAGCGTCAAGGCCGGCGGTGATCTGCGCCATACCTGCATTGTTCAGCGTGCGGCTGCGCTCCACATACCCCTCATCGGCCAAGGCCGCGGTGGCTGCCGCCAACGCTAGGCTATTGCCGTTAAACGGTTGCCTGGCCCGGTTCAGAAGATCCGCAAAGGCAGCGCTGGAGACCCCGTAACCCATGCGTAGCGCGGCGAGGCCATAAATCTTTGAGAAGGTGCGGGTGACGATGAGGTTGGGGTATGCATCGAGGAGCGCAATGCCATCCGGGTAGTCCTCGATCATCGCATATTCGCAATAGGCTTCGTCCAACACCACCCAGATATGTGCCGGCACCTGGGCCAGGAAAGCGGCCAGCGCCTGACGACCCACCCAAGTACCCGTGGGATTGTTGGGATTGGCGATAAAAATGGTGCGGGTGCGCTCGGTGATAGCGGCGAGCATGGCGTCGAGGTCGGTGCCGTAGGCCTTGGCAGGCACCTGCACGATGGAGCCGCCCGCGCAGGTGATCCCCAGGCGATAGACCACAAAACTGTGCTCGGCGATGATGCCTTCGAAACCGGGTTCGATCGTCACCCGCGCGATCAAATCCAGCACGTCATTGGAGCCGTTGCCGAGGGTGATCCGGGTCCCATCCACACCGAGCTTCGCGGCGAGCGCATTCTTCAGCTCATAACCCCCGCCATCGGGATAACGCGACAGTTCGTCCATCTCACCCCCGAGCGCGGCGCGCACCATGGCTCCGGGGCCATTGGGATTTTCATTGCTGGCGAGCTTGATGATGTCGTCGAGGCCCAACTCCCGGGCCACTTCGTCGACCGGCTTGCCGGGTTGATAGGGCTTGAGGCTCGCAATCCCCTGATGAACGTTCTGCATCACCACCTCTCTTCGGTACGTTTATTCGTGCTTGGTAATTCTTGCTGTTGAGCTGTCCTGCCGCGTCCTTACCCGCACGCGTGTGCGGCGCGTGCGCTCGCCTATGCGGATCGCGGGGAGTGTGCATCTGGGCGACGTGCTGGAGCAACACCCACCCCGTCGATTTTGGGCCACTTGAGCGGCTAAACCAGGGCCCGCGGATAGGATCCGAGGTTGCGCACTTCGAAGGCGATCTCGCCGATCTGTTGCATTGCTTTTTGCACGTCCGCATCGTTGCGATGGCCATCGAAGTCGATAAAGAACACGTAGGACCAGTCGCCGGTGCGCGCCGGGCGGGTTTCGATCCGGGTCAGGCTGATGCCGTTTTCTTCAAACGGTGTCAGCACCCGCAACAGCGCGCCGGGTGCGTTGCGCATGGAGACCAGAATAGACGATTTGTCGTTGCCACTCGGGGCGACGTGCTGATTGCCGAGGACCAGGAAGCGGGTCTTGTTGTCCGGCTCGTCCTCGATCCGCTCGGAGAGAATGCGCAGATCATACCGATCCGCCGCCATCTCTCCTGCGATGGCGGCGAGGCGCGGGTCGGCTGCCGCTTGCTTGGCGGCCTCAGCGTTGCTGGCCACGGCGCGGCGCGGGATGCCGGCATAATTGCGATCGAGCCAGCCGCGGCACTGGGCCAGGCTCTGGGCGTGGGAGATGATCTCCTCAAATTCACCCGTCCCCGCCTGCTGGCGCATGAGCGCGTGATGGATCGGTAACTCAACCTCCGCGCAGATCTGCACTTTGGAGGTCACAAAACAATCCAGGGTGTGATTGACCATGCCTTCTGTGGAGTTTTCCACCGGCACCACCCCGTAGTGCGCCGCCTCGGATTCCACCTCGCGGAACACCTCGTCGATGGACGCCAGCGGGCGGGTGCTGGCAAAGTGGCCAAACTGTTTCACCGTGGCCGCCTCGGTGTAAGTGCCCTCGGGACCAAAATAGGCCACCGTCAGCGGCAACTCCAGGTTCAGACAGCAGGAAATGACTTCCCGGAACAGCCCGGCCACATCCTGGTTGGGCAGCGGCCCAGGGTTCACGTCCATCAGCCGGGCGAGAATCTGGGCTTCGCGCTCCGGGCGATAGAACACCGGCGGCGCGGCATCCTTGGCCTGTTGAGCCTGTTTGATCTCACCCACTTCCAGGGCGCACGCGGCACGATCGTTCAGCAGCTTCAACAGTTGCCGATCGATGCTGTCGATACGTTCCCGCAGGGGTTTCAGCTGGTCGTCATCCGCGCTCATGCTCAAATTCAACCATATATTCGATCAATGCATCCACCGCCTCTTCGGAGACGGCGTTGTAGATGCTCGCGCGCATGCCGCCCACGCTGCGATGACCCTTGAGGTTCATAAGGCCGCGCGCCTCGGCGCCGCGCAAAAACTCCCCATCCAGCTGCGCGTCCGCCAGCGTGAAGGGCACGTTCATCTGCGAGCGATGCCCGGCCCGCACCGGCGCGTGGTAGAAGTTACTGCCATCGATCGCCGCATAGAGCTTATCGGCTTTGGCCGCGTTGATGGCCTGCATGACTTCCAGACCTCCCATCTCGAGCAGGTGGGCAAACACCAACCCTGCCAGATACCAGGTGTAGGTCGGCGGCGTATTGGACATGGAGTCCGCATCAGCTTGGGCGGCGTAGTCCAGAAATGTCGGCGTCTCCGGTCGGGCGTGCCCGCTCAGGTCTTTGCGCACGATGACCACGGTCAAACCCGCGGGCCCGATGTTCTTCTGCGCACCGGCATAGATGAGCCCAAACGCATCGACATCGAGCGGTCGCGAGAGGATCTCGCTGGACATGTCGACCACCAGGGGTGCGCTGGTCTGCGGGAAGTCGGCAAATTGCAGACCGCCGATGGTCTCGTTGCTGCACACGTGCACGTAGCGCGCAGCCGTTGAGAACTGCCACGCGGCGGGATCGGGGATCAGTGCATAATCCTGCGCCTTGGAACTGCCGATGACATTGACGTTGCAGTACTTGCCCGCTTCTTTGATCGCCTTGCTCGACCAGGAGCCCGTGTCGACATAGTCGACGGTATCCCCGGCCGCGGTCAGATTCAGGGGTATACCGGCAAACTGGCCGGTAGCCCCGCCCTGCAGGAACAGCACGTGATAGTCATCAGACACACCCAACAAGGTGCGCAGATCCGCCTCCGCCCGCGCCGCGATGGCGACAAACTCTTTACTGCGATGACTCATCTCCATCACCGACATCCCGGTGCCCTGATAGTCCAGCATCTCCTGCTGAGCGTGGGTGAGGACCGCTTCCGGCAGCGCGGCCGGTCCGGCGGAGAAATTGTATGCGCGTGCCACTGTCTTGACTCCAAATTGCAGAGGTTAGCCGTGCTGCCACGGCGTGTTGTGTTCCAGCGCAAAAGCCGCCGTCGCCTATCGCGCGAGTCCGGTATCGTCTGCTGCGCTATATGTGGTGGTGTCCGTCTAAACCGCCGCGATACAGCGGGTACGGGTACAACCAGGAGAACTATGCGTCGTCGTCGCCAGTGTCTTCCTCGTCGTCCTGCTCAGCGATTCGTTCCACGCTATTGAGCTGTTCGCCGGACTTCAGGTTGATCAGACGCACCCCCTGGGTGTTGCGGCCGAGAATCGACACCTCGTCCGCGGCGGTGCGCACGAGCGTGCCCATGTTGCTGATCAGCATCAGCTCATCGCCCGCAAATACCTGGGACGCACCGACCACCCGGCCGTTGCGATCCGAGGTCTGCATGGCGATCACACCTTGCCCGCCGCGGCCCTTGACCGGGAACTCGTCCACCGGCGTGCGTTTGCCGTAGCCGTGTTCCGAGGCGGTGAGCACAAAGCCATCCTGGGTGGGAATGATCAGGGAAATGACACTCTGGCCCGCCCCCAGCTTGATGCCGCGCACGCCGCGGGCGGTGCGACCCATGGCGCGCACATCCGATTCCTTGAAGCGCGCGGTCTTACCCGCACTGCTGGTAAGCAACACATCCGAGGTGCCATTGGTGATCGCCACACCGACCAGTGTGTTGTCCTCTTCCAGTTCCAGCGCGATAAGCCCCGACGGTCTGGGACGCGAGAACTGCTCGAGCGGGGTCTTCTTGACCGTGCCGTTGGCGGTGGCCATAAATACAAAATGATCGGAGGCGAACTCCTGGATGGGCATCATCGCGGTGATGCGCTCATCACCGGCGAGCGGCAGAATGTTGATCATCGGCCGACCTTTCGCACCACGGCTGCCCTGCGGGATCTGAAACGCCTTCAGCCAGTAGACCTTGCCCACGTTGGAAAAACACAAGAGCATGTCGTGGGAGTTGGCGATCACCAGGTGCTCGACAAAGTCTTCGTCTTTGACGCTGGTGGCAGCCTTGCCCCGCCCACCGCGGCGCTGGGCCTGGTAGATCTCCAGCGGTTGAGTCTTGCCGTAACCCTGGTGAGAGATGGTCACCACCAGGTCTTCTTCGGTGATGAGATCTTCCGCCGACAGGTCCTGTTGGGAGGCGATGATCTCGGTGCGACGCTCGTCGCCATAGGTATCGCGCACCTCCTCCAACTCTTCACGGATCACGCTCAAAAGACGCTCGCGGGAGCCGAGGATATCCAGCAGATCGGCGATCTCGTCGATCACCCCCTGGTAGTCCTCCATGAGCTTGTCCTGCTCCATGGCGGTCAAGCGATGCAGGCGTATTTCGAGAATGGCCTGGCCCTGCTCTTCGGTCAGCCGATACAGGCCATCGGTGAAGCCGAACTCTTCCGACAAGCCATCCGGACGGCACGCGTCTGCACCTACCTTTTGTAACAATTCATCCAACGCCTCAGCCTGCCAGCGCCGATTCATCAGCTCCTGGCGCGCTTCCGCTGCGGAGGCCGAGTTCTTGATCAACTCGATCACCGCATCGATGTTGGCCAGCGCCACCGCCTGTCCTTCGAGGATGTGGCCGCGTTGTCGCGCCCGGCGCAGCAGGTAGAGCGTGCGGCGGGTAACCACTTCCTGGCGATGCTGGAGGAACGCTTCGAGCATCTGCTTTAAGTTGAGCAGCTTCGGCTGGCCGTCGACGAGGGCCACACAGTTGATGCCAAATACCGACTGCAACTGGGTCTGGGCGTATAGGTTGTTGAGGATGACCTCGCCGGGTTCACCGCGGCGCAGTTCGATCACCACGCGCAGGCCATCTTTGTCCGATTCGTCGCGCAGCTCGGTGATGCCTTCGATCTTTTTCTCTTTCACCAGCTCAGCGATCTTCTCGATCAGCCGCGACTTGTTCAGCTGGTAGGGAATCTCGGTGATGATGATGCGCTCGCGCCCGTTCTTTTCGGTCTCGACCTCCGCGCGGGCCCGCACGTAAATTCGGCCACGCCCGGTACGATAGGCCTGCACGATCCCAGCCCGCCCGTTGATGATGCCGGCGGTGGGAAAGTCTGGACCGTGGATGTGCTCCATCAGTCCATCGATGCTGATCTCCGGATCTTCCAACAAGGCCATACACGCGGCGATAACCTCGGTGAGATTGTGCGGCGGGATATTGGTGGCCATGCCGACCGCAATACCGGAGCTGCCGTTGACCAGCAAGTTGGGTACCCGGGTGGGCAGAACCTCTGGCATGGTCAGCGTGTCGTCGTAGTTGGCGACAAAATTGACCGTCTCTTTATCGAGATCTGCCAAGAGCTCCGAGGCCATCTTGGTCATGCGCACTTCCGTATAGCGCATGGCCGCCGGCGGATCGCCGTCGATGGAACCGAAGTTGCCCTGCCCATCCACCAACAGATAGCGCATGGAGAAATCCTGCGCCATGCGCACCACGGTTTCATAGACCGCGCTGTCGCCATGAGGATGATACTTACCAATTACCTCACCCACGACCCGCGCAGACTTCACAAACGGTCGGTTATAGGTGTTGTTGAGCTCGTTCATCGCGAACAACACACGCTTGTGCACCGGCTTCAAACCGTCGCGCACATCGGGCAGCGCGCGGCCGACGATGACGCTCATCGCATAGTCCAGATAGGACTGTCGCAGCTCGTCTTCGATGTTTACCGGGAGGATGTCTTTACTGGATTCGGGGCCGTCTTCGGACATGAATTCGCGGGCTTTGGAAAACGCCAGATGTTAACAGAAAGGCACTCCCAAGGCTCGCGAAATCGCCTTTTTTTGAGCCGCTGATGCGGTGTCGATGGCGCCCGCGAAGGCGTTCGAGCAGGGCGCGCGCAACCGTTATACTCGACACGATGACACCAACCAAAACGCCCTGCGATCTCCTCCTGTCGGCCCCTTGGGTGCTGCCCGTCGCACCCCGCAACGAAGCGCTCGTCGAGCACGCGATCGCCGTCGCAGATGGGAAGATTCTAAGCTTGGGACCCACGGCACAATTGCAGTCGCGATTTGAGCCCGCTCGCCACGAAACCCTCGATCAGCACATCCTGCTGCCCGGCCTGGTCAACGCCCACGGCCACGCGGCCATGACCCTGCTGCGCGGGGCCGGGGAAGATCAGGCCCTGCAGAGCTGGTTGGCCGACACCATCTGGCCCCTGGAAAACGCGCATGTGGATGCCGAGTTTGTGGCTCTGGGCACCGAGCTGGCCATCGCCGAGATGTTGTGCAGCGGCACGACCCTGTTCTCCGATATGTACTTTTTCCCGGAGATCGCAGCTCGGGCAGCCGATCGCTCGGGGATCAACGCCCAGATCGCCGTTCCGATCATCGAGCAACCCAATGCCTGGACCGCCGGGCTGGACGCCTGCTTCCACCGAGGCCTAGGGCTGTATGACGATTTTCGCCATCATGATCGCGTGCACATCGCTTTCGGCCCACACTCGACCTACGCGCTCAGTCACGCGGGCCTGGCGCGCATGAATATGTACGTCAACGAACTGGAGGCGTGTGTGCAGATCCACCTGCACGAAAACGCGCAGGAGGTGGAGGATGCCCAGCGCACCCACGGCTGCACGCCCATTGCCACGCTCGCGCAGCTCGACATGCTAGGGCCACACCTGCAAGCGGTGCACATGACCTGTGTCAGCGACGCGGACCTAGAACTGATCGCCAACTCGAGCACCGCGGTGATCCACTGTCCGGCCTCCAACCTCAAACTCGCCTCGGGTTACTGCGACATCACGCGCCTGACCGACGCTGGCGTCACTCTTGGCCTCGGCACCGACGGCGCCGCCTCCAACAACACGCTGGACATGTTCGCCGAAGCCCATCTCGCCGCACTGCTCGCGAAACATCAGCGTGGCGATCCGCGCGCCGGACGCGCCCAGGACATCCTTGCCCAGGCCACGCTCGGCGGGGCCACCGCCCTCAATCGCAGCGTGCACCACGGTTCCCTGGAAGTGGGCAAACAAGCTGATATCATCGCCATCGATATGCACAGCCTGGGACTCGCGCCGGTGCACGACCCGTTTGCCGCGCTCATCCACGGCAATGCCGGCGGCGCCGTGAGCCGCGTGTGGGTCGCCGGAGAGTTACTCGTCGAAGACGGTCGCCCGACCCGCATCGATCAGCAGGAGCTCCTGCGGCGGGCACAGGTCTGGGCGCAACACCTGCACGGCAATTGACCTGCGCAGTCGCAACTTCTAGCAAACGGACAATCGAAAACATGGCAGCCGACACGACGGCCCCGAACGCAGATCCCGAAGAGATCGCAAAATTTAACGCGCTGGCGCACCGCTGGTGGGATCCGGATGGCGACTTCAAAGCGCTGCACGACATCAATCCGGCACGGCTGGCTTACATTTCCCAGCGCAGCGATCTGGCGCACGGGCAGGTGCTCGACGTCGGTTGCGGGGGTGGCATCCTGACCGAGGCCATGGCGGAGAGCGGGGCGAGCGTCACCGGTATCGACATGGCGGAAAGGCCTTTGGGGGTAGCACGCCTGCACGCGTTGGAAGGCGGCGTCGAGATCGATTACCGCGCGTCCACCGCGGAAGAGCTGGCCGCGACCGGCGCGCAATTCACCACGGTAACCTGCCTTGAGATGCTGGAGCATGTCACCGATTACCCAGCCACAGTGGCGGCTTGCGCGGCCCTGGCCGCGCCGGGCGGACAGTTGTTTTTCTCCACCATCAACCGCAATCCCAAGAGCTACGCGCTGTTGATCCTCGGCG
>JBCCHL010000115.1:0-15091 GCA_039028775.1 Pseudomonadota bacterium
GCCGCTGAGCGCCAGGTCCGTTAGGCGTCTAGATGGATGTCCCCAAATACCCGATGTTGGATCACATAGGCATGACATGGATAGTATCTTTGGAAGCTGTCGGGACGATCTTATTCATTCTGTTGGGTTCTACCCCCATTGATGTTCAGCCCTAAGCCCGCAATCGATGGATGATCTGCTCTGATACCAACGAGTTAATATCGCAATACCCGCCGGCCTTCTAACTCACTTATCCCATCCCTGCCGCCACGGCGCATTGTGATAACTGATATACTCACGCTTGGCAAAACGCCAACGGCCACCCTCACTGCGGTATGTGTCATGATAATGCCCCGCCTGTGTATAGGCTTGTCCGTGCTGCCACACGCGAATCTCCACCGAGCAACGCCCGGTGGCATGAGTATCGTCGGCGAACTCGATCACATGATTCTGCACAAACGGTTTGTGGGTCTTGCCGCCCACACCGGCGCGATAGAACGCTAGCAGTTCGTCGCGTCCCCGGGGTTTTAGCGTATGCGCGATGAACTGGCCGTCGCCGCAGAACAATTCGACGATCGCGTCTGCGTCCCCATCGACCACCGCGTGGCAATAACGATGGGTCAGTTCGCGGATGGCGTCTTTGGCTGCGAGCTGTGCGACCTGGGTTTCCAGACTGCCCATGGTGTTCCTCCTTCGCTCGGACTTCTTCCGGACCGACTCTAGCACGGGCGCGTTGCCGCGCGCGGCACAGATGGCATAATCGGGGGCTTGTTTGTGGGGGAGACACAGCTTTGAAAGCATGGCGCATAAACGCTCTGGGTTTGCCGTGGGAGCAACTGCAGGTCGAAGAGATCGCTTCACCAGAGCCCGGACCCGGGCAAGTGAGGTTGGCGGTGGAGGCGACCGATTTGAACTTCGCTGACATTCTCCAGTGTGAGGGGAAGTACCAGGTTAAGTTGGATCCGCCGTTTACGCCGGGGATGACCGCCGCGGGTACGGTGGTCGCGGTGGGCGAGGGTGCGACGGTCCCTGTGGGTGCACGTGTTATCGGGCCGACCCACGGCGTGGCCGGTGGCTATGCGGAAGAAGCGCTCATTCACCAAGACCAGATCAACATGATCCCAGACGGCATCGACCCGGTGGTGGCGGCCAGCATGCACGTCACCTATGGCACGTCATGGTTCGGGCTGTTTCATCGGGGGAATCTGCAGCCCGGGGAGTCGGTACTGGTGCTGGCCGCTGCGGGCGGGGTGGGTTCATCCGCTGTCGACCTCGCGAAGATGCATGGCTGCTGGGTGATCGCGGCCGCTGGAGGTGCGGACAAGGTCGATGCCTGTCGCGCGCTGGGCGCGGATGAGGTGATCGATTACAACGCTGAAGATCTGTACGAGCGGGTGATGTCGCTGACCGACGGCCGGGGGGTGGACGTCATCTATGATCCGGTGGGTGGTGACTATTTTGCGGTCGCTCGGCGGCTGCTCGCCTGGGAGGGACGGCTGTTGGTGATCGGCTTTGCCAGTGGGACTATACCTTCTGCGCCCATGAATCATGCCCTGGTGAAAAACTACTCCATCGTCGGGGTGCACATGGGTGGCTATCGTCACAAGGACTCCGGTCCGTTCAAACGCTGTTACGAAGAGCTGCACGACATGTTGTTGCAGGATCGGATCAAACCACTGATCGATGCGCGCGTCGGCTTCACGGACTTACCCGATGCCTTGTTAGCCCTCTACGAGCGTCGTACCAAGGGGCGGGTGGTGTTTGTGCCGTGAGATTGCGTGCGCTGGGACGTTGTACGTCAGTCGGTTTTGACTGTCCTGAACTTTGGTAACAGCTTGCCGGTCTGGGACACATAGTCTTCCCAATGACTGCCGAACCGTTCGGAAAGCTGCGCCTCTTCAGGCTTCAGGCGCCAGCCCAATAGCCAGGCGATGGCGCCCATCCATATCATGCCGACCAAGACGTTGGCGACCAGCAGACTCAGGCCGACAAAAATCATGAGAAAGGCGGTGTACATAGGATGCCGCACCCGCTTGTAGGGTCCCGACTGGACCAACTGATGATCGCTGCGCAAATGTAGGGTGCCGCTGAAGTGGATACCCAAGGCAAGATGCACCGAGACCAATAGGACAAGGCCGTACACGATCAATCCGATGGCCAACCAGTGGACCCAGGTGGGAAGGGCTACGTTGCCGGGCAGGACCTGGGGTGCGATCAACCACACGACGATTCCGCCGATCCCCCCAACAAGAAACAAAAGTCTTAACGCAATGGCGATGGAGCGTCCACCTTCCAGGGAGATGCCGTCTTCCTGATCGCGCAACAGACCGCCGGCTTGGCGGTGGGCGCTGATCCGCACCCCGAACAGCACGGCCAACAGGATCAGAACCGCAAGTTGTCGGAGGTCATATTCCATGGCGCGTCTCCAATGGACTTCTATCAAACATGTTGCGCACGGTAGGTGGCTTCTCGCATCGGGTTGTTATCTGCTCAGGTTTGCGGGTTGGCCTCCATCCGCAGGTGGACCATCTTGGCGATGCCCATCCAGTCCGGCATGGAGAGCGCCAGCCGCATTTTCAGAGGTATGTCGTGTTTCACGCCCTGATGCATGGGCACCGCGCTGATGACGCGCATTCTCGTATCCCACTGTTCGAGCGATTTCACCGATTTGAGTGCCCAACCTTCCGAGCCTTGAAAGTTGTCCATACCGCCTTTCTTGAGCACCATCTTCTGGCCGATCTTCAGCCCGAGGGGTGACAAGGAATCGAAACAGAAGTCGCAGGTGCCGAAGTGATCGGCGATGTTGGCGAAGAACTGTTGCATCTGGCTCTCGCTTGAGTACATGAACACGCCACCCGCGAGAAACAGCAGGCCATCGGTCGGCGCGATCTGTTCGTACCAGTCGGTATCGTGCAGAGACGCGCTGATGCTCGGATGTCTCGCGTCTTCGCTGTAGAATTTCTTCCTCAGCTCGATCACTTCGGGGAAATCAAGTTCGTAGAAGGTGATTTCGCCGTTGTCGACCCGACTGAACGTCGTATCCAAGCCGCAGCCCAGATTGACGATTGTGGCCCGGGGGTGCTGGGCGATGAAATCCAGCGCTACCTTGTCGGTGTGCAGGCTGCGAGCCACCCAACTGTGCTGGCTCATGGATTGTGTTTGCTCGATTGTCGAAAAATCGTAGTCGAGGCTGTCCACAATTTCGACCGCTTTTTTGTCGATCAGGCGGGGGCTTGCTCGTCTGGTTTCGAACGCGCGCCCCCATAGGGGCAATAGCAGGGTTTCCTGCACATCCCCCTGGCCGACGGCTACTTTCGCTTCTGACTGCATAGTGATTCCTCCTCGCGGTCCGGCGTTTACATCACGCCGGGATTATCAAACACAATCTGGCCCTTGGGGGTGTCGAGTACCAGGCGAAAGCGCGAATCCCCGGGTTGGATGCGCGCGTCCAGTCCCAACTGCGAAAACACCGGGTTGTAGGTTTCTGCGTTGGGATGAAAGAGCTCCAGCGACTCAACCGTGCAGACCACCGGAAGCGCGGCAAAGCCGCTGCGTTGGATGTGGCGCTCCCATTGGATGAGCGATGGCTTCTGCAACACAAAGTCGGGACCGAGTCCTGCGAAGGTGTACTTGCTCCGGGCTGGATCGTCGTCTTCGTTGACCTGCGTTTCAAAGATGACCGAAGCGCCCGCGGCTTCAGCCTCGCGGGAAAAATCCGCCATGTCCTGTACCGCGATGTACCAGAAGTGTACGGACGGGGTCTGGAGTTGTGATACCCACGGGCGCAGCGGGTGCTCAATCTCGTTGGTTGGATTTGGGCCGATGATCTCCAGGTAGCTGTCCTGCGCCAGCGGCAGGGCGCCGCTCCAGTACCATTGGTCCTTCCCGGGTGGGTCCAGCGCGATCTGCGCGCCGGTCAGGGCTTCGATCTCGGCGACGCCCGCTTCCGTGTCGCGTACGCCGATGCCGATGTGGTCGATTTGTTGTCCGTGTCCTTGTCTAAGAATGTTGGCCAATGGGAACCACTCCGCTCGGTTTGCACCCTATGCTAAACAGGGTGGGTCGCTGTGTAAATAAGAATCATTCTCAATAAATTTGTCCCGGGGATGTGTGTTAGACACAGGGACCTCCGGCGCTCAGGCCACCTCTTCCATGAAGCGCTGGATCGACGTGCGGGTGAGCGCGGCGTCGGCAATCGCCTCCATGTACAAGACCAAGCGCTTCGCGCCGGTGATCTCAATGAATTGATCGAGTTGTTCCCGGACGCGCGCCGGAGGGCCGACCAAGGCGCCGGCAGCAACGGCTGCTGCTCTGTCTGAGCGATCGGTTGCCTTGCCGTGAGTATCGGGGTGATGATCGCTGACCTGGGGGATGTGCGGCCAGTCGCCGCCACGAAAAGACACGGTCAGGGCGTCCTGCAACGCGGAGCGCAGTTTTTCCTCATCGTCGCCTACCACAACAACAAGCGTATGTACGTGCTCTACGTCGGCGGGATTGAGCTCCCGATAGAGTGTTTCCTGCTTGGCGCGCACCTCTGCGGGTACCGCGAAGTAATGCTGCAACGGTATATCGTACTCGGCGGCATAGGCGATTGCGTCGGCAGATCGGGTGGCCAGAAACAATGGGGGACGCGCTCTGGTCAGTGGTTTGGGTTGGAAGATGCTCTCGCCGCTTTGCTGGGTGTGCTCAGACAGGTTGCCATCCCGCCAGATGTCGACCACCGCTTTGGCGGTGCGGATCGGCTCGTCCTCCCAACGAGCCGGGTCAAGATCCAACAGTTCATAGTCCTTGAGATAACCGCCACGGCCGAGACCGAGATCGAACCTCCCACCGCTGAATTGATCGAGCAGAGCGGTTCGTTCCGCGACTTCCAGGGGATGATAGAGCGGGCTCAGGGTGACGGCGGTCCCGACCCGCATGCGCTGCGTGGCGCCGAGCAAGAACGCGCTCGCGGTGATCGCGCTGGGGTTGATGCCGAACGGAATACAGTGGTGTTCGGTCACCCACAGGTCGTGATAGCCCAGGGATTCAGCCAGCTGAGCCTGCTCCATAGTGAGCGCAAACACGTCTTCGGTGGTTTGACCGAGGTTTGCACCCATGTTCAGAAACAACCCGTAGGTGGTCATCGTCAGCCCCCAACGATATATGTGTGATTCATTCTCAATACAGAGCGGTTGGGGTCAATCAGTTTTTTGGGACTGAAGCAGGCTAGGCTCCTATTGCCCAAACTTCACCCGCACCCCCGCGTTGGCGATGAATCCTTCCAGCGGGGCCCAGGCATCCACGGTCCAGCTGCCCGCCGGCGTGCGCAGGGCGCGCAGCAGCGGATCTTCCCTGGATTGCCGTACGCCCAACAGATTTTCGAGGTTCAGGAACAGTCGATAGCGACCGAGCACAATTTCGCCCAGCAGGCCGATATGCAAATAGGCCTCGCTCCTGCGCCGGAAGGGGTTGTCGTCCAGCGACTGTTCGCCGGTGTAGTACAACTCTAGGCCGACGCGTCCGCGATCGTGATCTTCCCACATCGCCACCAGACCGGCTGAATGGCGGGGCGTGAGCGGCACGCTACGGCGCCCCGCGTTAGCGACGATAGGCTCGCTGCTATCGAGGTAGAGATAGCTTGCGGTCACCACAAACGGTGGGCGGCGCCAACGCATGAGCGCCTCGATGCCCCGCGTGCGCGTGATGCCATCCTGGTTGTCCAAGCGCACGCTCTGGGCTGAGCCTACCTGGAGTTGTACGGCGTCTTCGATGTTCGAGCCGAACAGCGTCAAGCCGGTTTCCAGGCCGCCTGCGGCGTAGCCGATGTCGACGGATAACGTCTCCGCGGACTCTGCGGCGAGCCGGGGTAATGCCTCCAACTGCGAAAGACCGGCCGCTTCGGTGGCCTCGATAAACGGCGTGGGTGCATAAAAGCCGCGTCCCCAGGATGCGCGCACGGTCCAGTCCCCGGGGCGGTACAACAACGATACCCTCGGGCTGAATTGGGCGCCGTAGTCGCTGTGGGCATCCCAACGCGCGCTTCCCGCCAGGCTCAGATTGGCCCCGAGGTCACGATCGACCTGGAAGAACGCGGCCGGAGCTTCGTAGTCGTAGTCGAAGCGCGGGAACGTGTCGCTGGCGTAGCGGTCGGTCTGGTAGGCCACACCGCCGACCCAGGAGGACATCGTGCTGGTGCCGCCGACGGTCGCCTCCAGCAACAGCGTCTCGTGTTTGTCCTTTTCTAACAGTTGACCGAACACATGGTCATGGGTCTGTCGCATGCCAGAGCTGCGCAGCTGGGCATACCCCCAATCGGCGATGGGATGCTCGTAGACGAACCCGACGTCGTAGCGTTCGGTGTCCTGGCTTTGTGGGAACGGCAAGCCGTCCGGGGCGAGCCTGCCGCTGCGGATGCCGCCGCGTCGTTCTTCGACCATGGCGCCTGCGGTCACGTAGGCGCTGGCCCCATCCGCGTTTTCATAGAACAGGCGTGGACGGGCCGCAAAGCGTTCGTAGCCGGGCATGTCGATCCAATTGTCATCGTCGAGATCGTGCCTGGACTGCCGGTTGTAGTTGGTGAGGAGCGAACCGGACCAATCGCCGGCCACCGGGCGGGCGAGGTAGGCGGAGAGGTCCTGAGCGTTGCGCGTGGTGGTGTTGAGGATCACTTCGGCCTCGGGTTCGGCCCCCGGACGTTTGGACACCAGGTTGATCACGCCACCCAGGGCTTGCCCGCCATAGAGGGCGGACGCAGTACCCTTGATCACTTCGACCTGCCCGAGATCGCTGGGCGGGACCTGCAGCAATCCCAGGGAAGACGCCTGACCGCCGTAGAGGGGCAGCCCGTCGGCGAGCATCTGGGTGTAGCGGCCGCGCATACCGTGGATACGAACGTTGGCCGAGCCCAGTGCAGGGGAGGTCACCTGTACCCGCAGGCCGCCGGTTTCGTTCAACATCATCGAGATGTTCCCTGGGCGCATGAGCAGTTTTTCTTCCAACTCCTCCTGGGCCAGTACTTCTACGCGGATCGTTTCATCCTGCAGTCGACGCCGGGAGCGAGTCGCCTGGACGATAATCTCCTCTACTTCGTGGTCATGGCGTTCGTGGGCATGTTCGTCTTCGCCAGCCAGGGCAAATTGGGTCAGTGTCAGTGCGATCAAGGACAACGCAGAGCCTATTGCCCAGCTCGTCAGATTGAGTGCTGGCGGGGTTCGGCTCGAGTTATTGGTGTCGCATGGGCGCATCGCTCGGTTATGATCGACCTTATAGTCACTATAAGGTCAAGCTAAAGAAGCTTGTTTGAAATGATGCAGGTTGGGAAATACACGGTTGGCCAATTGGCGCGAGCGTCGCAGACGAAGACAGTTACAATCCGCTACTACGAACAGCGGGGTCTGCTGCGCGACCCACCTCGAACTCCGGGTGGTTATCGGGTGTACGACACCAGCGATCTGCAGCGCCTGTTGTTCATCCGGCGCGCGCGGAATCTCGGCTTCAGTCTTCGCAGCGTAAATGAATTGCTCGATCTTGCAGACCTGAACGATGCGCCTTGCGCAGATGTGAACGCCAAGCTCTCGCAGCACCTGATCGATGTGCGGGAACGCCTGGATCAGTTGCAAGCCCTGGAGGAAGAATTGCATGGCTTGAGCCAGCGTTGCCAGGGGGACGGCAAGATCAGCAGCTGTCAGATCATCGAAGCGCTGTCCGTCGATCGCGATCGGGATGCAGCGCGCGCGAGTTAGTCGAGCGGGTGCACCAGGCAGATCTTATTGCCGGTCGGATCGCGTAGATAGGCAAGATAGACCCGCACACCGTCACGCTCTCGCACCCCGGGTGGGTCTTCGCAGCTGACCCCACCATGGGCAACGCCGGCATCGTGTGCCGCTTTGGCCTGTTCGGGACTGTCCGCCAGGAAGCCGATGGTGCCGCCGTTGGCGTGGGAAGCCGGCTCGGCGTTGATCGGCTGCTTGATCATGAACGTGCCCGATCTGCCGCGGAAGCGACAGCGCTGCGGGCTGTCCATCACACCCGGCTTGATACCGAGTTCGCCCAGCATCGCATCGTAGAAACGTTTCGCGGCCTCGACGTCGTCCGCGCCGACCATGACGTGATTAAACATGACTTGCTGGCTGTGTTGCTGTGTGGAGACAGGATTTTCGAAGGCTTGAGGCGGTGTTGCAAGGGCTGGCACTGACCATCGTGGTGCGCAGCGACGCTCGTCGTGCTGACGAGTGCCCAGAGGAGGTATCTCAATTCGTTTCTGAGCGATAGCGCGCGGCCCAATCCTCGGAGAGCTGATCCGCCATGCGTACGTTACCGGCTTGGATGGAGATATCCGGTGCTGAGATCTCGAGGAAGTCGAGCACCTGGTGTGTGGTCGCCAGCGGCTGCGCATCCAGGGATTCATAGGTGAGATGCAACGGTTGTATCCGGTTGGATTCGAACCAGCCTTGCCAAGCATGGTTGTGGTGATGGGCCTCTTCGATGAATCGTGCGATGGCCGCGCGATCGTAATGAACCGGACCGGTGGCTTGAGAATCGCCTGAGATATGCCAGACCCACTCTGCTCAGCGCGCAGCCGGGAGATCGCTTGGGCGAGGACGTTGTGCCGCTGCAGATAAACGTAGCGGATGTCTCCGAAGGCCTGATCGAGGAGGCTGCGATCATCTCCCGCCATACCTGTCGAACGAAGATCGGCGCACAACTCGGCCAAGGTCCCCCACATGATGCGGACGCCCATCACCCCGTTCTCAGTCCGTCCCCGAACCAGAACAGCGTCTAGATAGTCGCGAAAGTCGAAACGCCAATCGGGGTGGCGAATACACCATCGCGCTGCCCGTCCGGCGATGTCTTGAGATCTGAAATTAGGAAGCAGGTTCGCCCGCGACCCGGGTCGATCGCAGCAGCGCACACAGGTAAGTACTCCCGGTCCGCGGCGTGGTGCAGAGCATGTAGGCCGAGGTCTTATGCATCTATCCCTGCATCTCCTGCCGCGTCTTACCGCGTGTTGCTCTGTGGTTGTGCTGTGCGGTAGGTCAGCGCAGTCGCGCCACCACTTCTGCTGCCATCAGCCGCTCGTTTTCGTCCACGTAGTTGCCGGGGCAAGCGGAGTTGAGGATGACTGTGTTGGCGCCTGCATCCATGTATTCGCGGATACGCGCCACGCACTCATCCGGGTTTCCAGCGATCGCGTACTTGTGTATCAGCTTGGAAAAGTCCTGATTGTATTGTTTCGACAGCCGAGCGTTGGCCATGTCCACCGCGGTCGCGCTGTCCTCGTGCACTGCAAAGAAGATGAACAGGCCGGGATCGACGGGTGCGGCACGCTCGGCTTCATCCGCAAAACCGGCGATCTGTTCAAGACTCTCGGCCAGCATCTGCGGGGTGTACATGTACGGCAGCCAGCCGGTACCGAAGCGTGCACAGCGGCGCATGGCCGCCTCGCTGCGCCCGGAAATCCACGTCGGCAGAGGGGTCTGGACGGGTTTGGGCGCAAGCGTCACGCCGTCCAGTTGGGTGAAGCGGCCGTCGAATTGCACGTTGTCCTCGCGATAGAGCCGTTGCAGCACTTCGAGGGCTTCGTTGGTGCGTGCGCCGCGTTGTTTGACCGGTACGCCGATGGCATCGAACTCTTTGGCGAACTCGCCGCCCACCCCCACGCCCAGATGGAAGCGACCATTGGAGATGACATCCAGGGTGGCCACCTGTTTGGCCAGCAGCGCCGGCGGATACAGAGGCACCAGCGTGATGGTGCTCATGAGTTTGATGGTGGTGGTCGCCCCCGCGGCCGCGGCCAGCGAGATCAATCCGTTGCCGATCGGACCGTAGAAGAACACGTGTTCTCCCGTGCTGACGAAGTCATAACCGAGCGCTTCGGCACGCTGCGCGTTGGCGGCGATGTCATTCATGGCACCCAGTCCGATACCGAGTTGTACGCTGGTCATTGATCCTCTCCCCACCTATGATCGAGCGCAAAACCATGACATGCCCCGGGAGAAACCTCAATGTTGCGCCACATGATTGCTCTGCTCTGCCTCGGCCTGATCGCTGGGTGTGCTCCTCGGGGGAACGTGCCCACGGGAGAGGCGGCGCGGGCGGGGGTAGACGCGACGCTCAACGCGCTGCATCAGGCTGCAGCGGATGCCGATTACGATGCCTACTTCGACTTGTACGCCCCCGATGCGGTGTTCTGGGGGACCGATGCCACCGAGTACTGGCCGCTGGAGGCGTTTAAGGCTTACACCAAGCAACGATTTGCGACCGGCACCGGCTGGACTTACGTGGGCCGAGAGCGGGTGATCCACGTGCGCGGAGATGTCGCGTGGTTCGAGGAGCAGGCGGTCAATGAGAAATATGGTGCGTTGCGGGGTTCCGGGGTGTTGAGTTTTCAAGACGGCCGCTGGCTGATCCAGCAGTACAATCTGAGCACCGCCATTCCCAATGACATATTTGTTGATGTCCTGGGCCAGATAAAGGCCTACGAAGCGGCGCAGTAGTGGATTTTCCCCGACCCGATATCGCGAGCTTCATCGACGATGAGGAGCAGCGCGAGGTACTGTCCCAATTAGTGTGCAAGACCATGCCTTTCGGCCGGTTCGCGGGATCGTATCTGATCGATCTACCCGAGCCGTATGTGGTTTGGTTGCATTCGAAGGGTTTTCCGGACGGGGCGATCGGCGAAGACCTGCGCCTGATCTATGAGATCAAGCTGAATGGATTGGAACCGTTGCTGCGGCCGTTGCTCGACGCACACCTGGGTAGGCGTGCTCTGCCTTCCGAACAACCGCGTGAGTTGGACCCGCCGCGTTAATCCGCTTGTTTGATCACCCCGGCGTTGAGCAGGTCGTCCACCTCTGCACCGCTGAACCCGAATTCGTCGAGGATGCTGCGCGAATTTTCGCCGACCTCGGGTGCGCGTTGGGGGCGTACCTGGGTTTCATCGCTCAGATTGAACGGGGTTGCAAACGTCCGCTCCACGCCTTCGATCCCGGAGTCGGAGGGTACGATGACGCCGTTGGCGATCAGCTGCTCGTCGTCGATCACCTCCGTCGTCTGAGCGACAAGCGCGTGCACGATACCGCACTCATCCAGGCGCGCGCTTATTTCCGCAGCGTCCATCTCTTTGAAGGCGGACGCTACGATTTCCTTGACCGCAAAGCGGTTCTTGAACACCACTTTGATGTCGCGGGTGATCTCGCCCTCCAACCACTCTGGATGTTTGAGCGCGCGAGCGAGTGTCGGCCAGTCGCGTTTGGCGTTCTGCACGCCGAGCATGATGAAGCGATTGTCCCGGGTCTCATAGATGTTGGAGATGGGGTTGGACCAGCCTTCGGCGTCGCGCCGGCGCGGTCCATCCACACCCGCCATGGTCGCCTGCAGGTTCAGACCGTTGGCCCAGGTGCCGGTTGCGGCCAGGGAGGTGGTGACCATGCTGCCCTCGCCGGTGCGATCGCGCTTGTACAGCGCCATCATGATCCCGCCGAATAACGTCATGGCCGTGGTGTGGTCTCCCACGCCGCCTGCAGGGGGGCTCGGCATACCGCCTTTGTCGTGGGCGAAATCGACAATCCCGCTGCGACAAAAGAACCCGGTGATATCGAAGGCGCGTCGTTCGGCATCCGGCCCTTGCAGGCCATAAGCGGTAATTTGCGCAAAAATGAGGCGTGGATTGCGTGCTTTGAGCTCATCCCACGTGAGGCCGTACTTGGTGAGGTTGGCCGCACTGAAGTTGACCAGGAAGACGTCGGCCTGTTCTAACATGCGCATCAATGTGGCATAGCCTTGTGGCGTGGTGATGTCCATCGCCAGCGAACGCTTGTTACGCCCGGTCAATTGCCATGACCAGTCAGCCGGGTGACCCGCTGCAATAGATCTGTGCCGATCGCCGGTCAGAGGCTCCACCTTGACCACATCGGCGCCATAGTCCGACAAGATGGTGGCAGCACATGGGCCGGCCAGAAACGAGGCGGCGTCGACAACTTTCAGATCTTTGAATAGGTCGGACATGTTTCTACTCCAGGATTTCGCGCTGCGCCCGGCGTAAGAAGATCAGGCCGATCACCGCGTTGAAGAGGATAAAGAAATTGTGTTGCACCAGGCCAAATGCGGACATTTCTGCGGGGTACTCAGGAAACAGGACCACCCACATGGTCACGGCGACCGCGCGGAACGGGCCGGGTACCGAGGCTCCGAAGAAAATCACCGGCAGGATGCCGAGCATCTGCAGATAAGAGTACTCGACGCCGAACAGGGTCAGGGCTTCGGCATATACAACAACCGCAGCCAGTAACGCCGGGGAGCGCAGCAGCAGGATCAGGAGGTATTGCGGAATTTTGGCTTCGCGGAAGGCGAACAGGATGTCGCGATCGCGCAGCTTGAGGTTCGGGAACAGGATGCCCTTGAAGTACAGGTAGAAAATGGCAAACCCGACCAGGATGCCCAGGCCCACCCAGGGCAGGGCATGGAACACGGGTGGCAGATTGTCCCATTGTAGTGACAAACCGATATTGGCCCATGCACAAAGGTACAACAATTCGCACAGCATGATGAACAGCATGGACGAGCCGAGTTTCCAGCCGGGTACCCCCTCGCGGCGATTGAGGTAGATCGCCATGGCGCCTTTGCCTACCTGCTCGTTCAGAATCGACAGGATGTAGGTGCTGGCGCGTACCGGCAGGATATCTTTGTAGTCGACCTTGGCGTTAAACCAGTTGATCACCCGCCACACGATCAGCGAATCCACAAGGAAAAAGAAGATCGAGTACGGCACCATCAAAGCCAACCACGCGAGCCAGTTGACGCTGGCGAAGACGCTGGCGAGATAGTCCGGCACCGACATCCCCTGGGCTGCAGCCGGGCCGGCCATGCGGGTATAGAGGAACACAAAACAACCCAGCGTGATGACCCATGGCAGGAGCTTCTTGATAAACCCCGGCTTGGCCGGTGCGGTGTTTGTGTTGCTGGTCGCGCCTGTTTCGCTGGCGCTGGCGGCTGAGGTCTTCTCGCTGGATGCTTCGGTGTCGCTCACGGGTACGTCTACTGCGGCTAAGGATTAGCCCATAGTATCACCGAGTATCTAAAATCCAATTCAGCTCTCCGCGGTCAATGCCGCAGTCTGCGCAGCGAATACGATCCAGTTGCAGGCGTTTGCGGTGCCGGCGGGCGGCGATCTGGCCGCAGTGGGTGCACACCAGGAGCCACTTCGGCGAGGGCATCCGAGCGCTGTCGCTGGTGGCCTTCGGCGGTACGCCGAGCTGACGCGCACAAGCGCGCCAGACCGCGTCGTGGCCGTGTCCCGGGCCAACGAGCGCGTGGGCGATCTCGTGTAAGAGGGTTTCTTCGACCAGCGCTGCGGGGTTAGCCCGGACAAAGTGCCGGGACAACGAGATGGTTCTATCTTCAAAGCGGCAACATCCCAGGCGCTGTCGCGAGTGATCGAAGGCGAAGTGCCACCCGGTCAGGGCGTACTGATCGAACAGCCGGGCGGCGAGTGCTTGAGCGTCTTCTAACTCCATCCAGAACGTCTATAGGAACGCGATGGTGGAGATCATCACCAGGCCGATGGCGGGCACGGTGAGGAAGCTGTAGCTGGTGATCAGGAACGCGTACTTTAAAAAGGTCTTGCGCCGGCTCTGACCGTAGTAGCGCCGCAGGGCCTTGAAGTAGTAGATCAACCAGGCGAGGAGGATCAGCTGTTCGATCACGCTGATGATGTCGTTGTCGGGCAGCAGCATGAACAGCGTGAACATCAAGAACATCACCGCGTGAATATGGATCCCGAACACGAGGTGCTCCACGTAGTACTTGTGCTGCCGGAAGTAGACCAGCTTAAGGAGCAGGGCGTATACCGGCAGCAGGAAAAACAAGGCCACCGGGGCGTTGTCATACATCTCGCCTAGGACCTCGGACGGATCGGAGAAGCTCTTGAGCAGCTGATTGATGGCAAACACGGTCGGTGTCCCGGGCGGTTCCCCGGCCTGCAGGGAATCGTCCACACCATCCATGATGCTGCTCATAATGCCGCGGGCCATGCCGTCGGCGCCGTCCAGGATGGTGTCGAGTTCGCCGTGTAATGGCGCTTCGATGATCGTCTTGAAGCGTTCGCGCTGGGCGTCGGATATCGCCGGTGCGTCCAGCGACACCTCCGCCACGGTTACCGGTGGGGCTGCTGTACGGACCTCGTCGTAAGAGGTCACCGACAGTGTGAAAAAGAACAACAAGCTGGTGAACAGATACAAGCGCAGCGGAGTGATGAAACTCGCCCGCTGATTGGCGGAGAACGCCAGCGTCAGTGCGCCCGGCGCGGTGAGCAGGAGTCGCAGGCTGCGCAGGATCCGCCCATCCACCTCAAACACTTCTCGCAAAAGGTCGGCAGCCAAGGCGCCGAGACCACGCCGATACTCCCGCAGATTCTGGCCACAGTGCCCGCAAAAATTCCCGTCCACTGGATGGGCACAGTTAGCACAATGGGACTGCGGTTTCACAGGGCTCGGACGCTCGGATACGAAGAAGGAGGCACGATGGTAAGCCAAGGACCTCGCGCCCTCCAGTGTCAGTGTTGGGGCGTCCCGCAGCCTCGCTTGACAATGTATACTGTGTATTACATAGTATGTGACACACACTATTTGATGAACAGGTCGGCAAGGGAAATGGATGGCAAGAAGGGGATTGAAGAGGGGGTTGCCAAGGCGAACCGCTTAATCGGTGCGCCAGCTCCGAGGAGGGACGGATTTGAAGGTTGAACCTGAGCTGGTGCAGGAGAATGTGGACAAACTCAACTCCGAGATCCGCCGCGGTGCCATTGTGCTCGCGGTCCTGTCCCAACTGCATGACGAGCACTATGGCTATTCCCTGCGCCGTAACCTCCTGGAGCAGGGGCTGGAAGTGGAGGAGGGGTAACCGTAAAAATACGGTACTGTTTGGCCACAAATTACCATAATTCTCTGCGACTCCCCTTCATTTGTTGCCAGTCATTCGTCACGTCCATATAGTGGACCTCTTAGGAGACGGTAGTAGTCCATCGGACCTTTAGGCTTCGTCAAAATATCACTTGTGTTGTTCTCACCTCTGATATGTCCGGTTACCGCAACTCTGCTTGCCACCAGTTCTCGACATTTATGGTAAGCGACAC
>JBCCHL010000116.1:0-14788 GCA_039028775.1 Pseudomonadota bacterium
CCCGATCTGCCACACGCCCATGGCCAAAGGTCTCGACCAGATAGTGATCGGACAGGCGTTCGAAGAGCGGGGTGAACGAGCGCGCAAACGGCCCGGAAGGAATACTGTCCTCCAACGCCACCAGTTCATCGTCGCTTTTGACGATGCAGACAACCTCGTCGCCTCTGCGCACCATCTCCCGAGGCGCGCCATTCAGGTGCACCAGACGTTCGTGATGCTGCCCGTCGATGACCTTGTGCACCACGCGCAACGTCGCGACGTCCGCACCACTGAAATAGGTAAACACCCCGTCGTAATCGATGGCCGCAAAGGCCTCATTCATCTGTGCAAGCACCCGTTGGGCATCCGCCGCCACAGCGCTCGGCACACTCATCAGCGCCCAGATCAAGCTGCCGATCAGCAGCGATGGGTTAAGCCCGGCCTTCATTGAGCAGGCGACTGTTGCTCGGTATCCGGGTCGCTCTGGGGCATGGGCATATCGCGCTCCGGTTGGGGATAGGTCATCAATTTCATGAAGCGCATGATCGAGGGTGAATTCACCCCCTGCGCCTGCACATGGCGTAGCACGAGCCCCGAAGTCCGGCGATGATCAACCAAGGTCGGCGCGGGATACAGCGCATCGCTAGCGTCGGTGCTGGCCAGTATCGACTGATCCACCGGCGCATCGAAAACACCGCCGTTGTAGGCGATCACCCCAGCCACCACCGCGGCGACCAGAAAGCCCGCAACACGCCCTAACCAGGCCCTCTGCAAAGGCGCACGCGGTCGGGTCGGCAGCACTTCTATGTCCGCCGTGGCCGGCGGCGCTTCGCCATCGTCATGCAACCCGCGCCACACGATGGCGCGCAAATCGGTCTGCACAGCGCCGCCACCGTCGCGCAGCACGTCGCGTACGAGATGGTAACGATGCCAGCGGGCGCGCATCTCAGAGTCGTCGCCGGCTTCAACGATCACCCGGCGCATTTCAAAGGCGTCAGCCTCGCTGTCCATCACCGCAGACATAGATTCTTTCAGTTGTTCAGACATTCCGTTTCGCCGCATATGGCGCTCATCTTCGGTTGTTTGACGGGCCAGATTCTTTCGAACCCGGTTTTGCTATCTCCAATTGCTCACTGCTATAGCTCACTGCGCACCCGACTTGGATGGTTTGGGTTGACCGGTTCACCCTTTACCTTGAATCGGTCGAGACCCTACCTAGAGCGTTTTTAATCACACTCCGCGCGGTCTCTGTGCTTTCCGTGCTTTCTGTACTTTCTGGCTTCGTTCCTAATGTACTTTTCTTTCTTGCTGGCCGTTCTTGCTGGCCGTTCTTGCTAGTCGGGATTCTCACCCGCTGCCGCGGGTCCGTACAGGGCCGTATCGGTTCCTATGACCATCTTCTCATAGAGTAGTTCCCCCACCTCGCCGCGTACCAGCCGTCATCTTAACTGCTCAATCCTCATCGTCCTCGAGATGGGTTACCAACGGCCGAATGCGTTCGTCCACAAACTCCCGCGCCCGAAAGATGCGACTGCGGACCGTCCCGACGGGGCATTCGAGCACGGTGGCGATTTGCTCATAACTGAGACCGTCAAACTCCCGCAATGTCAGCGCGCTGCGCAGATCGTCGGGCAATTGAGCCAGCGCATCGTGGATCGCCGTCTCGAGGCGATCCCTAGCCAGGGCGCCCTGAGGGTCATCCACGTCGCGCAGCACCTGCGCATCATCGCGGTAGTCCGCGTCATCGATATCCACGTCGGTACTCGGCGGGCGGCGGCTACGCGACACCAGATGATTTTTGGCGGTATTGATCGCGATGCGGTAGAGCCAGGTATAGAAGGCCGAGTCGCCACGAAAACGCGGCAGCGCGCGATAGGCCTTGATAAATGCCTCCTGAGCCACGTCCTGCACTTCCTGGTTATCGCGGACATAGCGGCCGATCAGATTGATGATCTTGCCCTGATAGCGGGCAAACAACAGATCAAACGCTGCCAGATCGCCGCGCTGGACGCGCTTAACAAGCTCCTTATCGGTATCTTCCGCCAAAGTTTCTCCGCCACTGTTTACTTCGCTACTAATGTCTAGCGCCTACAGCATCTCGCGAAGCCACCATCCTCCGCTCAATTGCATATTCTGCCGCGACCATCCGCTTTATACTAGCGTCACTTCCCACAACTCACGGCAATCTGCGCAACCCGGGGTGCATCCCGCGCAGGATTGAATAGCAGGCGAGACGCCTGCTGCTGACAGGTGCTTGCATACGATGACCCAGAGATTTTCCACAGACGTACTCATCATCGGCGGCGGCGCGGCCGGTCTGGCCGCCGCTTTGGAAATTGCCGCCCACGCGCGCGTGACCGTGCTGTGCAAAGGCGACATCACGTCGGGTTCGTCCCATTGGGCCCAGGGCGGGGTGGCCGCGGTCACCGATGCAGACGACAGCTTCGAAGATCATCTGGCGGACACCCTTGAAGCCGGCGCCGGTCTGTGCGACGAAGCGGTGGTCAGGCACATCGTCGAAAACGCACCGGCGGCAATCGATCGCCTCTCAGCCTGGGGGGTCGACTTCGACCGAGAAGCCAACGAATACCACCTCACGCGCGAAGGCGGCCACAGCAAGCGCCGGGTTCTGCACGTGGCAGACGCCACCGGCCGGGAAATCACCGAGAAACTGACCGCGCGGGTCCTCGATCATCCGCAGATCGAACTGATGAACGATCGCATGGCCATCGATCTGATCAATCTCTCCAAACTCGGGCGTTTTCCTAGCCGCTGCGCCGGGGCGTACGTGCTCAATCGCAGTAGTGGCAACGTCGAGGTGTTCCAAGCACGCTTCGTGGTGCTCGCCACCGGTGGCGCCAGCAAGGTCTACCTCTATACCTCCAATCCGGACAGCTCGACCGGTGATGGCATCGCCATGGCCTGGCGTGCGGGGTGTCGCATCGCTAACATGGAGTTTAATCAATTTCACCCCACCTGCTTATACCATCCACATGCCGGCAGTTTCCTGATCTCCGAAGCGGTGCGCGGCGAGGGTGGGATTCTCAAACTCGATAACGGACAGCGGTTCATGGACCGCTTTGACGAGCGCGGGGAGCTGGCGCCACGGGACATTGTCGCCCGCGCCATCGATCACGAGATGAAACGCACCGGCGTAGACTCTGTGCGGCTGGATATCAGTCACCGGCCGCCGGATTTTGTTCGCGAGCACTTCCCCAATATCGCCCAGCGCTGTGCTGAATTCGGTATCGACATCACCAGCGACCCGATCCCGGTGGTTCCCGCCGCCCACTATACCTGCGGCGGCGTCGTGGTGGATCTGGCCGGGCGCACAGACCTGCCCAATCTGTTTGCTATCGGCGAGGTCACCTGTACCGGGCTGCACGGCGCCAATCGTCTCGCGAGCAATTCGCTACTGGAGTGTTTGGTGTGTGCCCAATCTGCCGCGGCGAAGATCATCGCGCAGCTCGACCGTCCGTACGAGAGTCCCAACCTACCCCACTGGGACGAATCCCAGGTAACCGATGCGGACGAGGCGGTAGTGATCTCCCACAACTGGGACGAATTGCGGCGCTTCATGTGGGATTACGTCGGTATCGTGCGCACCACCAAACGCCTGGAGCGTGCGCAACATCGCATCGACCTGCTCAAGCAGGAGATTAATGAGTTTTATGCCCACTACCGCATCTCCGACGACCTGATCGAGTTGCGCAATCTGCTGCATGTGGCAGAGCTCATCGTGCGCAGCGCGGCCAAACGCAAAGAGAGTCGGGGTTTACACTTTAACCTGGACCACCCGCGGACCGATGCTACCGCAGTGGACACCATCATGTTCCCCGGCAGTATCGATCAGTTCGACATGCTCAAGCCGACCGCCTGACACCCATCAAGCACCTTCGACCCCATCATCGTTGCGGTGTTGGATCCGCAGGCCGCGCCCACCCAGCGCTAACCTGCGCGCCACGCACAGCTGCCGCAGTTCCCGCCGCAGGCGGGCGAACTCGTAGGTGTGGAGTTCATCGACAAAAATCCAATAGTTGCGCTGCGGCGTGATCACCACCACCACCCACTGGCACCACCAGACCTGCCTCACCGCCCTGACGTCGAGGCGCACTTCGTCGGGACCCCCTCGCCGATAGCTGGCTTGCCGCTGGCGCAACCAGGGCCGGACGCACCCGAGCATGACGATCACCCCCCAAACGCCTAGCATGAAGCCGCCGCAGATGACCAACCAGAGCGCGAGAAGTCCATGCCCGGTCAGCCGCAGCGCCCCGCGGCTATGGGTGTATAAGAGCACCTATAGACGTCCCCGCGAGGCGCGGATCTTCTCCACCAGCGCCGCGGTCTGGACATCCTCCGGCACCTCCCGGCCTTGTAACCAATCGAAGATCTGCCAGTCCTCTTCCCCGAGCAGACACTCGTAGCAGTGCTGTTCGTCCGCGCTCAGTGCAGCGAAGTGATCGCGCACAAACGGCACCAGCTTAAGTTCAAGTTCCAGCATGCCGCGGCGCGAACGCCAGTAGATATGTTTCAGATCGGTGACACTCATAATTTAGCCAATCGGGCCTTGTGGGACGTGGATTTGTTGGGGGGATTAGGGCAGTCTAACCGACGGATTGCAAGGGCTTATGGATGGCAAACATGACAGCTAAGCGCCTGGCCCGCTGGCACGACGCGGGTATCATCAGTATCGGCAGTAAACAGGGACGCGGTAGCGTCGATGAGTTTCTCCAGGGGTATCTCACCTGCGATACTGCAACACTGGAGGAGAGCGCCGCCCTGCCCTGGTGTCTGTGCGACGTCAAAGGTCGCGTGCTGGCCAATGGCTGGGCATATCATTGCGATGAGAAAACCCATCTGCTGTTGCACGCCGATCTGCGCGAAACCGTCGCCGACTTTCTCAAGCCTTATCTGTTGTTCGCGCGTTGTGAGCTGAACCACGAGCCACTGACCGTGGTGGTCGATCCCGAGGGCCTCGAACTGGTCCCCCGGCTGCGCGTAGCGACCTCTTGCGAGGACATCAACTCAGCGGTCGCTGCGTCTGACGACGCGATCAACGCCAGTCTGATCGATGCCGCGTATGCGTGGTTGACGCCCACCACGAGCGGTCGGTTCCTGCCGCAGATGCTAGGCCAGACCGATTTTGGCGCCGTCAATTTCAACAAGGGCTGTTACCTCGGGCAGGAGATCGTCGCACGGGCACAACACCGCGGCGCGGTGAAACGGACCTTGCGAAGCTTCGAATGGGACGGCGAGCCGCCCACGGTCGGCGAAACTCACGAACAGAGTGTGGGTGTGGTTGTCAGTGTTTGTGGCAGCGGTCAGGCTCAGGGCCGCGGTCTGAGCGTCGGCTGAGCCGACCGCCCCTACCAAGTTCGTGAAACCCATCACCAATTCCAGCTCTAGCCACTAATCCAGCCGGCCGAAGCGGCCCACATTTCCAAGCGCTATCTATACTTTCTAGGCAACAGCAGCAGAACCACTGGAGCCTCCCCATGCCCGAAGAAGCGATGCCTATCGCGGAAGAGATACGCAAGGCCGTAAGCGCGGATGAAATCGACCTCCCCACCCTGCCGGAAGTGGCGCTGCGTATCCGGAACGAAGCGGAGAGCGAGACCGCCACCGCCTCCTCGCTCGCGCTGGTGATCAGCGACGATCCTGCGATCACCGCCCAGGTGGTGCGCATCGCCAATTCACCCATGTTCCGCGCCACCCGGGCCATCGATGACCTGCAGTCTGCGGTCAGCCGCCTCGGTGTGCAGTACTGCGCCAACATCGTGACCGGGCTCGCGATGCAACAGATGTTCCAGGCCACTTCCGAACTGGTCGACAACAAACTGCGCGAAGTGTGGAGAACCGCGACGGAAACCGCAGCCTGGAGTTCGATTCTGACCAAACGCTACACGCGACTGCGCCCCGACCAATCCACCCTCGCCGGCCTCACCCACAGCATCGGCGTGTTGCCGATCTTGAGCTGGGTGGAAGAGCACGATGTCATTCGCGACAGCATGACGCTCGATCGCCTGATCGAACAGGCACACCCGGGGATCGGCAGTATGATCCTGCGCAGTTGGGAATTTTCCCATGATCTGGTCGCGGTGCCGGAACAGCACCAGCGTCTGGATCGCGAGAGCCAAGCGGTGGACTACGCCGACGTCGTCGGCGCCGCACGCATGCTGCGCAATGCCGAATCGAATTCCGCGTTCGCCAGCTTCGGCTGGAGCCAAACACCCACCTTCGATCGCCTCGGCCTGACCGACAATCTGGACGAAGACGTACAGAGCGAGATCAAGGCGGAGGTCGACGAAGTTAGCGGGGCGTTCTAGAGCGCCACCCCGCAGCCTTCAGGCTGTGCGTCAGCTCACTTGGCTCCAGTCGATCGTACCGCGCCCGTGGGTTTCGAGGTAAGCATTGGCTTGGGAGAAGTGGCGACAGCCGAAAAATCCGCGGTGGGCTGATAGCGGCGATGGATGCGGCGCCTGCAGCACGCAATGTCGCGTCCGATCCACCACGGCACCCTTCTTTTGGGCATAACTGCCCCACAACAGGAACACGACATGCTCCAGGTGTTGATCGATCGCGCCGATCACCGCGTCAGTGAACTGTTCCCAACCTTTGCCTTGATGGGACGCCGCGCGCTTGTGCTCAACGCTTAAGACCGCGTTCAACAGCAGCACTCCCTGGGCGGCCCAGGCTTCGAGACAGCCTTGGCGCTGGGGTGCGGTAAAATGGATCCGGAGATCATCGCTCAGTTCTTTGTAAATGTTCAGCAACGACGGTGGGGTCGGTATGCCCGGTGGGACCGAAAACGACAAGCCATGCGCCTGACCGGGTCCGTGGTAGGGATCCTGACCGACAATCACCACTTTGACGTGCTCCGCCGGGGTTGCGTTGAGCGCGGCAAACATCTGCGATCCCGGTGGGTAGATACGCTTGCCAGCGCGCTTCTGGGCGCGCAGGAAGGATCCGAGCTGCGTCATATGCGGTGCTTCGAACTGTTCCCCGACCAGGTTCAGCCAACTGTCATGTAACCGCACCTGAGCAACCATATTTCAGGCCGACGGCCGCATCAGCGGAAACAGCAAAACGTCGCGAATCGAAGCCGAGTCGGTCAGCAGCATCACCAGGCGGTCGATCCCCAGCCCCTCACCCGCGGTGGGCGGCAGACCGTAGCCGAGCGCATCGATATAGTCTTGGTCGAAATGCATGGCCTCGTCGTCGCCGGAGCCGAGCAGCGCTGCCTGCGCGGCAAACCGCTCGGCCTGATCGATCGGATCGTTCAACTCCGAGAATCCATTGGCGTATTCGCGCCCGCCGATGAAGAGTTCGAAGCGATCGGTCACCGCATCGTTGTGGTCGCTGCGACGCGCGAGCGGCGATACCTCCGCCGGATACTGGGTGATGTAGGTCGGTTGTTCGAGACGCGATTCCACCTGAGCTTCGAACAACTCCATCTGCATCTTACCTAGGCCCCAGCTGTCCTCCACGCCCACGTTCAGCGCGGTGAGCTTGGCGGCCAGCGCGTCCGCGTCATCGACCTGAGCTTCGCTGATGTCCGTATAGCTGACCAGCGATTCGGCCATCGTCATGCGGCGCGGCGCTTGCGCAAAGTCGAGCGCAATACCCTGGTATTCGATCTGCGGGCTGCCTGACACGTCCACGCACAAAGCCTGCAGGAGCTCATCGGTGAGGTCCATCAAGTCCTGGTAATCAGCGTAGGCTTGATAGAACTCGAGCATCGTGAATTCGGGATTGTGGCGGGTGGAAAGCCCTTCGTTGCGAAAGTTGCGATTGATCTCAAAGACGCGTTCATAACCGCCGACGACCAGCCGCTTCAAGTACAACTCCGGCGCCACCCGCAGGTAGAGCGGCATGTCGAGCGCATTGTGATGGGTTACGAATGGTCGCGCCGTCGCCCCACCCGGGATCGGGTGCATCATCGGTGTCTCCACCTCGAGATACGCACGACCGAGGAAAAACTGCCGAATCCTCGCGATGATGTTGGAGCGCGCGCGGAACACATCACGGGTGGTGTCGTTCATGATCAGATCGACATAGCGCTGTCGATAACGGGTCTCCAGATCGCTGAGCCCGTGGAATTTTTCCGGCAGCGGTTGCAGGGTCTTGTTGAGCAGCACGATCTCCTTGGCGTGCACCGTGAGCTCGCCTTTGTTGGTGCGCATCATCACCCCGCGCACACCGACGATGTCCCCGATTTCCCACAGATCATTGAACGCCCCGTAGGCCTCGTCGCCGAGATCGTTCTTGGCGAGGTAGCATTGGATCGTCCCGGATACATCCTGCACGGTGATGAAGCTCGCCTTGCCCATCACCCGGCGCAGCATCACCCGTCCGGCGATCGCGGTGCTCTCACCACGCGCTTCCAACTGCGCTTTGTCGGCTTCGGCAAACCGTTCGTGCAAATCTGCGGCCGTCGCTTCGCGGCTGAAGTTGTTGACGTAGCTGCCCGCCTGCTGCAGCCAGGCGTCGCGCTTGCGACGCCGCGTGGCGAGTATGTCTCGATCTTCACTCTCTCGATCTTCACTCTCTCGATCTTCACTCATGGGGGGTGTTCCTGGTGCTAAAACCCAGCGATCAGGCTGGCTTCGATAAACGCGTTTAGATCACCGTCCAACACGTTGTTAGGATCGGTGCGTTCAATGTTGGTGCGCAGATCTTTAACCCGCGACTGATCCAAGACATAAGAGCGAATCTGACTACCCCAGCCAATGTCGGCCTTGGCATCTTCAACGGCCTGTGCCGCAGCTCTGCGCTCTTGCATCTCCAGCTCGTAGAGCTTGGCGCGCAGTTGCTTATAAGCCTTGTCTTTATTCTGATGCTGCGAGCGCTCACTCTGACACTGCACGACGGTGTTGGTCGGCAGATGGGTCAGGCGCACCGCAGAATCGGTGCGGTTGACGTGCTGGCCACCCGCCCCGCTCGCCCGGTAGGTATCCACCCGGACATCTGCCGGATTGATCTCGATCTCGATGTCGTCATCGATCTGGGCCGAGATGAACACGCTGGCAAAAGAAGTGTGGCGCCGGTTGCCGGAGTCAAAGGGGGATTTACGCACCAGGCGGTGGACACCGGTCTCCGAGCGCAGCCAGCCGTAGGCATAGGACCCTTCGACCTGCACGGTTGCACTTTTGATGCCCGCCACATCGCCGGGGGAAAGCTCCACCACATCGGTCGTAAAGCCGCTGCGCTCTGCCCAGCGCAGGTACATGCGTAACAACATGTCCGCCCAATCCTGCGCTTCGGTACCGCCGGAGCCGGACTGAATTTCGAGATAGGCGTCGGCGCCGTCCATCTCACCCTGAAACATGCGGCGAAACTCGAGCTTTTCCAGGTCGGTGGTGATCGCCTCCAGATTGTCGGCGATCTCATCGAGCGCTTCGCCATCACCCTCATCACTGGCCATCTCAGCCAGCTCTGAGAGGTCGGCCAGATTGCCCTGCAGATCCTGCAGCGTCACGACCACGGCATCGAGTTCTGCTCGCTCTCGGCCGAGCTTCTGGGCGCGCTCCTGGTCGTTCCAGACGTCCGGATCGGCGAGTTCCCGCTCTACTTCTTCGAGACGGGCGCGACGCTCTTCGAAGTCAAAGAAACCCCCTCAGCGCTTCTTCGCGCTCGGTCATCTGCTTTAAGGTTTCGCGGATCGCGGTGATCTCAGCCATAGTGTCAAATCTGGACGGTTTGCGTGGGCGCGCATTCTACGGTAAGGCTTCCAGGTACTCCACCACCAACTGGGGTGTGGGATACTGGCCGTAGTCGTTGATGCCGAGCTTGTAGACCACCCGCACGCGGGTTGTCATGTTGGGCAGCGCTGCCTGACGAAACGCGATGCCGTCGATGACCGTGCCTTCGCTCTTGAGGACCAGACGCAGATGCGCCCCCCCGACCACGCGCTGGCTCACCAACTCGAAATCACCGTGAAAGCTAGGCTCCTCGAAGCCGTTACCCCAGGGACCCGCATTGTGCAGCACCTGCGCGGTATCGAGGTTGAGATGCCCTGCGTTGAGTTCCCCATCCGTGATCATCCGGGCCGCCAGCGCCTCTTCGCTCACCGCCGCGCGCACCGCTTTATCGAAGATCACGGCAAAACGCGGATAGTGCACGCGCTTGATCGACAGCCCCGCCGCCATCGCGTGGCCGCCGAATTTGAGCAACAGACCGGGATGCGCGCTGGCGATGCCATCGAGTACATCGCGGATGTGCAGCCCGGGGATACTGCGCGCCGAACCCTTCAGCTCGTCGGGATTCTGATCCCCCGCGTCGGCGAACGCGATGACCGGGCGATAATGGCGCTCACGTACGCGTCCCGCCACAATCCCAACCACCCCCTGGTGGAAACTCTCGTGATATACGGTCAGGCCCGCCGCGTCGGCGGGTAACGCATCCTCCGCCAACAGGATCTCAGCATCGCTGACCATGTCCTGCTCCAGCGCCCGCCGGGTCTTATTGAGCTCATCGAGGGCTACCGCATACTTGCGGGCGGTCTGAAAGTCCGGCGCGAGCAGGCACTGAATGCCCACGGTCATGTCTTCCAGACGCCCGGCCGCGTTGAGGCGCGGTCCCACCGCGAAACCAAGATCCTGGGCGCTCAGCTTGCCGAGGTTGCGCCCCCCGACTTCGACCAGGGCTTTGATCCCATCGCAACAAAGCCCCGCACGCATGCGCGCAAGCCCCTGCTGGACCAGCACCCGATTATTACTATCGAGCGGTACCACGTCCGCCACCGTACCGAGCGCCACAAGATCGAGATAAGCAGCCATGTTCGGCTCGACAATCCCGGAGGCGGTGAACCAGCCGCGCTCCCGCAGCAGGCTGCGCAGACGCCCGAGAAGGTAATACGCAACGCCGACCCCGGCGAGGTTGCGCGAGCCAAAGGTCGCGCCTTGCAGGTTCGGATTGACCACGGCCAGCGCGGCGGGTAATTCCATCCCCGGCAGATGGTGATCGGTGACAATCACGTCGACGCCGGCCGCATTCGCGGCAGCTACCCCGGCGACGCTCGACACCCCATTGTCGACGGTGAGGATCACATCGGGGGTGCGCTGCAGCGCCAGCTCGACAATCTCCGGGGAAAGGCCATAGCCATAGTCGAAGCGATTGGGGACGATGAAGTCGACCTGCCGCGCGCCGAAGTCGTACAGCACGCGCATACACAGCGCGACCGAAGTGGCACCATCGGCATCGAAGTCGCCCACGATGAGGATGCGTTGCTGCGCCTCCAACGCCTGGGCCAGACGCTCGGCGGCCCGGTCGATGTCGGGCAGATCGGTGGGTGGCAGCAAACGCTTTAGTGACAGATCGACGTCTTGCGGCGCGCTGATGCCGCGGTGGCTGAGCACGCGGGCCAGAACGGGGTGAGCAACAAAGGTCGGCGGCGGAACCAGGCTGGGTCGGGTTTCAATTTTCACCCGCGGCATCCTAGCAAACCTGGATCGGGTGGAGGAAGCACGCGCCGTCCGCGAGGCGCCAGTCGGCATCCGCTGCGGCTCTAATGCATAGGTTCTATGCGTATCCGCGCGATATCGAGTACTTGGGGTAACTGCTCAAGTTCGGCCACGGCCGCCATGATCTCGGCTTCGGGCACCTGCTGGGTGACGATGACAATATCGGCACTGTCCTGGCCCTCCTCCGGTTGTTTCTGGATCGCGGCTTCGATGCTGATGCCATGACTCGACAGGGCGTTAGCAACCTGGGCAAACACGCCCGGTTTATCCACTGTGTGGATGCGCAAGTAGTGCGGACAGACGACCGCTTCGATCGGCAGCACGCGTAACGTCGCCGCGGACGCCTCCCGCGGCCCCTGGGTCTGGGTGACCACCTTGAGAATGTCCGCAACCACCGCTGACGCGGTGGCAAGCCCGCCCGCCCCCGGACCGCTGAACAGCGTATCGCCGGCCGCGTCGGACTGCACCAGCACGGCGTTCATCACGTCGTTTACATTGGCGAGCAGTTGTTCCTGGGGCACCAGGGTGGGATGCACGCGCGCCTCGACACCGCCGGCGTCGCCCGCGACGCGCCGTGCGATGCCGAGATGTTTGATCGCATAGCCCAGTTCGGTTGCGTAGCTGATGTCCGCGGGAGCGATGTTGCGGATGCCTTCGACATATAGCTTGGAAAAATCGAACGGTAGATCGAAGGCAAGCGCTAACAAAATGGTCAACTTGTGCGCCGCATCGATACCTTCGACATCGAAGGTCGGATCCGCTTCCGCGTAGCCGAGTTCCTGAGCGCGGGCGAGGGCAGCATCGAAGGCAGCCCCTTGTTCGGTCATCGCGGTCAAAATGTAGTTGCTGGTGCCGTTGATGATGCCGATGACGTGATTGAACTGATTGGCGGCCAGACCGCTGCGGATGGCTTCGATGATGGGTATCGCGCCAGCCACCGCCGCCTCGAAGTAGAGCGCCGGCGACGCTTCATCGCCGTGCAGCAACTCATCTCCACGTGCCGCGATCACGGCTTTGTTGGCCGTCACCACCGCCTTGTCAGCCGCCACGGCAGCGACGATCAGATCTGCCGCGTGGGTCTCGCCGCCGATCAGTTCGACCACCACATCCACTTCAGGATCGGTATGGAGGTCCGCCAGATCGGTGGAAAATTGTGCGCCGAGGAGGTCAACCTCCGGCCTCGCTGTCCGGCTGGCTACCCGCACGGGTCGGAGTCGCACGCCGCTGCGCTGGGCGATGCTATCGCCGTTGCGCGCGATGATATCCAGCACACCCTGGGCTACGGTCCCAAGGCCTGCGATGCCAAGGCGAATGGTGTTCATTAGCTACTCGGAAAAGTCGCGCATTATACGCACTTCAATATGGCAGGCCATACTGTCGCCGCGTCTATCCAGCGTCGAGACCGATCGCTTTGGCAAGTTCACCAGCGGGCATATAGCCCGGTAACAACAACCCTGAAGACGTGATGATGGCAGGGGTTCCGCTAACCCCGACTTTGCGGCCTAGATCAAACTGTGAGGCGATAGGATTTTCGCACTCCACCGCCGGAATCACTTGACCGGCCTTGACCGCGGTCAACGCTTCCTCTGGATTTTTGGCGCACCAGGCAGAGGCAATCTTGGTATAGGATGGCGTGCCAAGACCCGCCCGAGGATACGCAAGATAACGCACCTCGATTCCCATCGCGTTCAGCGCGGGGACTTCGAGATGCAGCTTACGGCAATACCCACAATCGACATCGGTGAATACCTGCACATAATCCTTGGTCTCACCGACCGGAGAAAACACGACCATGTCGCCACGCGGCACACCACCCAACAACTGCGCGCGCCGGGACATGCGCCGGTTCTCGGTGAGGTTTATGAACTCGTCTTTTGTGGCATACAGATCACCGGCGAACAGATAGTGTCCGTCGGCGGTGGCATATACCAGCCCCGCATCTCCCAGGTCGACCAGAAACACCCCGGCTACCGGTGATTCAGAGACGCTTTTGACCCGCAGATTGGGCATCTTGGATTGCAGGTGCGCAATCAGCGGGGCCGCGTCGAGCGCATCGCCCTCGGCGGTCGAGCCTGCCTCGACCGCCTGGCCGTGTACACCCAGCACACAAAAAGCAAGCACACATAGCGCTCTTAGCCCTCGGTGTAACATCTTGTCGCCTTCATCTTTCACGTTTAAATGTCCCTGTTGCAGATCGATCCAAGTCCACAGCCCCGGCCGAAAAACGCCCGACACTGTGCGACGCGTGGCATTTTACCCAAACAACGGGTATTGCCGCAGCATTGGACCACAGTTTCAGGACTTTGTTTTGTCCAGTGTAGCTGTCACTCAGCCTCGGGGATGATGGGTACTGACCAACTCGGCCAGCCGCGCTCGCGCCACGTGGGTGTAGATCTGGGTGGTGGACAGATCGCTATGCCCCAACATCATCTGCACCGCACGCAAATCCGCGCCATTGTCGACCAGATGGGTGGCAAACGCATGGCGTAACGTGTGCGGCGACACATCCGCGGGCACCCCGACCTGCTGAGCATATTTCTTGATCGCATACCAGAAGGTCTGTCGGGTCATCGCGCGGCCGCGTTGGCTGGCGAAGAGGATGGTCCCCCCACCCGGAAGCAGCTGCCCGCGGGCTTCATCCATGTAACGCACGATCCAGTACAGCGCACTCTCACCGACCGGCACCAGGCGTTCCTTGGCCCCCTTGCCCATCACCCGCACCACACCTTGGGACAAGTTCAGGTTGACCAGTTCGAGGCCGATCAACTCCGAGATGCGCAATCCGCTGGCATACAGAAGTTCCAGCGCGGCCCGATCGCGCAGACCGATGACCGTATCCACATCCGGTGCCCGCAACAGCGCCTCCACCTGCGTGGGGCTAACGACTTTGGGGAGACTACGCCCCAATTTGGGATGCGCAACGGCCGCGCTGGGGTCGAGTTGCATTTGGCCCAAGTTGATCTGATGGCGATAGTAGCCCCGCACCGCGCTGAGCCAGCGTGCCATGCTGCGTGCACTGGTGCCCTGACTGAACCGCTGGGCCAGGAAAGCCTGCAATTGCTCGGTCGTGGCCGTGGGCAGAGCACTCCCCCGTTGGGCAAGCCAACGCTGTGCGGCGAGGAGATCGCGGCGATAGGCAGCCAGAGTGTTGTCACTCAAACCCCGCTCCAACCAGACGGCCTGCAGGTAAGGCTCAATGACTTGCTCGTCGGATAAAGTCAATTAAATTGATTTAACTTGCCCATGACACATCGATTGTGTCCCAATGTGACCAAAATTGACACCACTGTATTGCCCGGTCAGACGCCGGTGAGCTTGTTCGGCCCCCATCAAGTCGCCAACTACTA
>JBCCHL010000117.1:0-14625 GCA_039028775.1 Pseudomonadota bacterium
CTGAGGATAAAGTCGTAGTAAAAACCGTCCGCGATCGGCGGACCAAAACCGAGGGTCGAGCCGGGTCGCAGCTCCAGCACGGCCTGGGCCAGAACGTGCGCCAGACTGTGCCGAACTTTGTACAACTCGTCCTGTGCGGCGACTTCGCCACTGTGTTCAAACTCCGCCATGATAATCCTGCGTTCTCGTCAAAGTGAGGACGCGCCCAAGCCGCCAGGCTTTTGCAGCGCCAATAAAAAACCCCGGTCCGCGCGAGCTGACCGGGGTTGTGTTTCTCATACGCACACGCGGTCAGCTGCCGAAGCGGGTAGTCACTCCGGTAGTCTGGGTCGTGGTAGCTGCGCTCGGCAGCCGTTGGGCCTGCACGTATTCGATTCGCATAGGTGCGTCTTTATGGGATCACTCAAAATTTCCGCGCGGAATGTAGCAAAGTTCACCGCCCAGGGCCAGCGTCTTTCCAGGTGGCCTACGACGCGCTGTCGCGCCACATCTGCGCATCCAGGCCTGGCTCGTTGTACAATCATTGAATGGATGGATCGATTACATGGCCGTTGGTGTGGGGCGTTCCCCTGGTCAGTACCCTGGCGGTCACCGCCCTCGGCTACTGGCTGATCGCAAAGTCTTTCAAACATCAATCCGACAATCGCCTGTATCGGCAACTGGCGCACACCGTGCTGATCCTGCTGGCGATCGTCACCACCATTTTGGTGCTACCGTTTCCCGAGAAGACCCGCGCCGAGCTGCTCAGCCTGTTCGGGCTGGTCCTGACCGCCGTGATCGCCCTATCGTCCACCACCCTCGCCTCCAACGCGATGGCGGGGCTGATGCTCAAGGCGACCGGCGCGTTTCGCACCGGCGACTTTATCCGCGTCGAACAACACTTCGGTCGGGTCACGACCAAAGCGCTCCTCCACACCGGCGTCCAGAGTCAGGATCGCGACATCATCAACCTGCCAAACCTCTATCTGATCAACAATCCGGTGCAGGTTGTCGATCAGACCGGCACGCTGATCTCGGCGGATGTGGGCATCGGCTTTGATGTACACCGCAGCGTGGTGAAGACGGCGCTGTTGAACGCCGCCGAGAATGCTGGCCTGACCGATGCCTTCGTGCAGATCGTGGAAATCGGCAACTTTGCCGTCGGCTACAAGGTATCCGGCTTTCTGGCGGAGGTGGGCAAGATCGTCACCAAACGCAGTGAGTTGAAGGCGGCCGTGCTCGATGAACTGCACCACCAGAATATCGAGGTGATGACCCCGTCGGTCATGAGCCAGCGCCCGTTGCCGCCGGACGTACCAGTGATACCCGTTTCCCACGCGAGTGATCGCCAACACTTAAGCGCCGGAGAGGCGGAAAAAGTCATGTTCGACAAGGCCGAACTCGCGGCACGCATCGAGAAGTTCAGAGCGCAATGCGCGGAACTCCAGGATGAGATAGAAACCCTGGAAGAGGCCCGCGACGCGAGCGAGGATGAATCCCTGCACAGCCTCGAGATCGCCTGGCGCACCCAACAACTGAGCGCCCTGCGCGATATTGTGACCAAGTTTGACAACGCTGATGAATGAATTTCCCGAGTTACCCAATCTACACGCGCTGCTGATGCTGGCCACCACCGTGGCCGCACTCTATATGTTCGCCCGCGAGAAGTGGGCGCTCGAGATCAGCTCGTTGTCTTTGCTGGTCTTCCTCGTGGTGATATTTTCACTGTTCCCTTACGCGGCCTTTAACCCGGTAGAGCTGTTCTTCGGCTTTGCCCACGAGGCCCTGATCGCGGTGTGCGCTCTCATGGTACTAGGCCAGGGATTGGTCAAGACCGGCGCCCTGGAACCCGTGGGACGGGTCCTCGGACAGCTATGGGGGCGCGCGCCGTTCACATCCATGCTGCTGACCCTGGTCGTTGGCGCCATCCTTTCCGCCTTTGTGAACAACACTCCGATCGTGGTGCTGTTGTTGCCGATCTTGATCAGCGTCTGTCTGCGCAACAATTCAAGTCCTGCGAAAGTCTTGATGCCGATGGGTTTCGCCACGCTGGTCGGTGGCATGGCCACCACGATAGGGACGTCGACCAACCTGTTGGTGGTCAACGTTGCCGCAGATCTCGGGCTGACCAAATTTGGTCTGTTCGACTTTGCCCTCCCCGCGAGCATCGCCGCGTGTGTTGCCATTCTCTATCTCTGGCTGATCGCACCACGGCTATTACCCGATCGGGAGTCGCACATGCCAGACACCTCGCCGCGCCTGTTCGACGCACGCATCAACCTGCCGGAGGGCTCGCCGGCTGTGGGTAAAACCCTGCGCGAGGCCATCGCAGCCACCGGCGGCGATATGGGTGTAGTTCGCGTGCGGCGGGGCGACACTGTGGTGATGCCCCTGCCGGACGTGGAGCTGCGAGCCGGGGATCGTCTCCGGGTCCGCGATACCCCACACAACCTGAAGACCTTCGAAGAGGCCTTGAAAGGCGAACTCTATTCCGGCGATCAACTCGTGGATGCAGAACATCCGCTCTCTGCAGAACAGCAGACCCTGGCGGAGATTGCGGTTGTACAGGGCTCAACCCTGGATCGAGCCAACCTGTCCTACGCCCGGTTTCTGAACAGCTATCAGCTCGCCGTGCTGGCGTTGCACCGGGCCGGTAAGGAGATCTGGCGCCCCAAGGAAGAAATCTCGGACGTGATTCTGCAGCCTGGAGACGTACTTCTGGTCCAGGGCGCGAAAGAGCAACTCGGCCAGTTAAAACGCTCTTCCGAATTTCTGGTCCTCGACAGCACTGTCGAGTTGCCCCACTCCGACAAGGCGGGAACAGCGTTGGCGATCTTGACCAGCGTGGTCCTGTTGGCCGCCACTGGTATCATGCCCATCGCCATCGCCGCGCTCGCCGGCTGCGCGCTTATGTTAATGACCCGCTGCCTGACCTTGGATGCGGCCGTCCACGGCATCAGTCCTTCGGTCTACTTTGTCGTCGCCGCCAGCCTCGCCCTGGGACTCGCCCTGCAGACCACGGGCGCCACGGAGTTCCTCACCCAACTGTTTCTGTGGGCCACCAGCGGCGCGGGGCCGGTGGTTGTGCTTTCCGCGCTCATGCTGCTGCTCGCGATCCTGACCAATGTCGTGTCCAACAACGCGGCGGCTGTGATCGGTACCCCGATCGGGGTTGGGATTGCCAACGCTTTGGGTCAGCCACCCGAGGCATTCGTGTTAGCCGTATTGTTCGGCGCGAATATGAGCTATGCCACGCCGATGGCCTACAAGACCAATCTGCTGGTGATGAGCGCGGGCAACTATAGCTTCGCGGACTTCCTGAAGGTCGGTGTCCCGCTGACGCTGCTGATGTGGCTCACGTTGACGTGGGTACTGGCGGTCATCTACCTGTAAGCGCAACCCGACGGTACCCTGGTATGCAACACCGCGTTTTCATGAGCTTGTTCGCACTCATCGCCGCCTTTGGCGTGAACGCGGATCAACGCCCGAACATCCTCCTCCTGGTCGCGGAAGATCTGAGCCCGCGGATCGGCGCCTATGGTGATCCGGTAGCACAGACCCCGCATCTTGATGACCTCGCACGCGTGGGGACCCGCTTCACCCAGGCCTTCACGACCGCCGGTGTGTGTGCACCGAGCCGAGCCAGCCTGATCACCGGCCAATACCAGATCAGTTTCGGCGCCCAGCACATGCGCACCTCTACCGCGCCCCTCGGGAGCTATCTCGCACGGCCGCCGAAGGGTCTGCGTGCCTTTCCTGAGTTGCTGCGCGCGTCGGGTTATTTCACCTTTACCGATCGTAAGCTGGACTATCAGTTCAGCGGTATCCTCGCCGGCAGCGGTCCCGTGAGTATCTGGAATCTGGACAACGCGCCGGACACCGCCTGGCGGCAACGCCGCCCGGACCAGCCCTTCTTCGGAATGATCAATTTCTTCGAAACCCATGAGAGCGGGGTCATGCACCCGACCGCCGAACCCCACAGCGAAGTCCATGCACGTACCCAGCAAATGCGCGCCGCCTCGGGGGTGGTCGCGCCGAGCATCACAGCCCCGGCGACGGTGACGCTGCCACCCTATTTTCCGGATTTGCCGGAGATACGCGCCGATCTGGCCCGCCACTATGACAACATCGCCATGATGGACGCCCGCGTGGGACGCATTCTGGCGGCGCTGGTCGAGGATGATCTGTGGGACAACACCATCATCATCTGGACCAGCGATCACGGCGATGGTCTGCCCCGCGCCAAGCGCGAACTCTACGACAGCGGTACTCATGTACCCATGTTGATCAAACCCACCACTACCATGTCCTGGCCATTCAGCGCCGCCGCTGAGCGCCTGGTGAGTTTTGTCGACCTGGCCCCGAGCATTCTCACCTGGGCTGGGGTGACGCTGCCCCCCTATCTGCACGGGCAACGTCTGGACGGCCAGGAACGCAAGTATGTGTTTGCCGCCCGCGACCGCATCGACGAAGTCTACGACCGACAGCGCTCGATCCGCGGCAAGCGGTACAAGTACATCCGCTCCTACGCCCCCGACGTGCCGGGCGGACATCCCCTGGCATATCGTGACAACCTGGATATGATGCGCGCCCTGCGCGCGGCCTATACGCGCGGCGAACTGAAGGACGCCGAGGTTTTGTGGTTCGAGCCCGTCGCACAACACCGGCTCTACGATCTGGATGATGACCCCCACGAGTTGCATGACGTGGCGCAGCAGCCGCATATGCAGCCGATCCTCGCGGGGCTACAAGCTCGCCTTGATGGGTTTCTGCAGGACGTCGGCGATTGGGGTGAGAGGGATGAGGCCGAGCTGCGGCGCGAGCTGCTCACTCGCGACGGCGCAATCCCGCAGACCCCACCCCCTCAGGCGCACACGCTCGTCGGCGGCAAGCTCGCCATCAGTCATCCGCACGACGCCTCCATCGTCTGCCGCGCGTCCAAGGGTGCGGCCTGGAACCTGTACGACGCTCCCTATCCCTCGGACACTCTGCCCGATCTGCAATGTCTTGCTGTGCGCTACGGCTGGCAACCGAGTCCAATCATCCAGATTCAGGCGCAGATAAAGTGAGGAAGTGTCCGTTGGTTGACAGACAACGGCTCCGGCATGCGGCAGAATCAAGTCTTGAGGGAGAAATTCGAGCATCGTCCAAACCCCCCTAGGTCATCGCGGCACTAGTGGCTTTATGGCGATGCGGCTGCAGTCCGTCGACGTGTGTCCGATATTGGAATAGTACATACGAACTATACCGAGGCCAGGGTATTTCCCGTAAATTTAAACTGCCAGGGGGCGAGTGCGTCAAATTGCGAACCAAACTTGACCAAATCGACGATCAACCCGCCCGCAGATGAGAGATCGAGCCGCCACGGACCACTAGGTATATAGACCACTAAAAAGAAAAGAACAGAAAGAACAGAAAGAACAGAAAGAACAGAAAACCAAGAATAAGAAAAGGACCAAACCAGAGCAGATCGACCACAAACAACAATAAAGAGTCGACGCTCAGCGCAATAGCGCAAGGGCAATCGCAGCCCCGCTACCAGAGGGAACTTTTGGCAGCACTTGGATCGCGAGCACGAGAGACACATCGCAAACCAATGAGTTGAGTGAATCACTCAGCTGTACGCGCCAGCGGCGTAGCTGTGGCACAAGCTACCGCTCAAACGCCGGTGTAACAGTTGGGACAGAGTTGGGAACACGCTATGTTTGAATGGATATCACGCTTTATGCGACCGGAAAAGTCTCACCGTCGCAAGAATGGACCCCGTAAACAATCAGGCAACACACGACGTTTTGCGCCATATCGCGCCGTCACAATCGTCAATCAGATCAACCCCTGCGAAGCCGCGGAACGGGTCAAGGATCATATGTTCCTCGCCGCCCACGCACCCACACTGCCCCTCGGCAGTTGCAGCCACGCGCACACCTGCGAGTGCAAGTACAAGCATCACACCGACCGCCGCGGCAGTGAGGTAAGGCGGGACGCGGATATCGGCCTGCCCGATCGCCCCATCCAGCACGACGATCGCCGCAACCGTCGTCGGGATCGGCGCCAGCAGCAAGAGCGGTTGTCGAAAGTCAGCTGAATCCGACGACAATTCCGGTGAGCGCCTGCCTTGGCGCCATTGCACCTTGGGGCTTTTGCGCCATAGGGCTCTTACGCCGTGGTGTTTTTACCCCTCGGCACGCTCTCTCAGCATTCCGGCGCCAACCGTTTGGGTTGCACAGGACGAGGCTGCGGTTTGCCACGGGCCTGCGGCCAGAATTTGATCACCGCGGAGGTTGCGATGACGCGCGGTCCAAATGACGCCCTCAATCCGGGGCGCTCGAGCGCTTTTTGCCGCTAGCTCTCCAGGCGGCGTAAATCCGGGGGTGCGCCGGTACTGCCCCGAGTGACGCCGGAGACCTTCGAGTCGCGTCCCGAACTGCGGGGAAAACGCTTAGACAACTCCGGACCCGCTGCGGTCAGCCCACCATCGACAACAATTTTCTCGCCGGTGACAAAGCGTGCATCGTCGCTGGCCAGAAACAGCGCGGCGCCGGCAATATGCTCGCCATCACCGAATTCCGGCCAGGGTTGCGACTTGGCAAAACGCTCCTTGAAGTTGTCGTCTACCACACCTACCGCGGCCAGTGGGGTGGCGATAAAGCCTGGGCAGATGGCGTTCACGCGAATTTTGTCCCGCGCCAACTCAACCGCTGCCGCCTGGGTGAGACTGATCACGGCTGCCTTAGCCGCCGAGTAGACCAGGGGCCCAGCGTCGCCGGAAAGCCCCGCGATCGATGCGGTGTTGATGATCGAACCCTCGATCCCCTGGGCCTGCATGTGGGCGGCTGCATGTTTAATCCCCAGGAACACGCCCTTGGCGAGTACGTCCATGGTGTAGTCCCAGGATTCGACCGTGGTTTCGGTCAGCGGGCCGATCGCGCCACCGACTCCGGCGTTGTTAAACACCACATCCAGTCCGGAAAAATTATCCAAGGCGCATTGCATCATCCCGCTCACGTCCGCTTCGCTCGCCACATCGGTAGGCACAAACACCACGTCGCTATAGCCTAACTCGCGCGCCTCGGCCACCGTCTGCTCCCCAGTCTCCACATTGAAATCGGCGATGACCACTTTGGCACCCTCAGCCAAAAAGCGCATGACGGACGCTTTACCCATGCCGCTCGCACCCCCGGTGATCACGGCAACCTTGCCAGCTAACCTATCGCCCATCACGCCCCCCTTGTTTTATCAGGCTATTGGATTGGTAGAACCGGCGAGATTAGCATGGCGATGCTCGATCGGTCTCTAGGGCCGGCTCGAAAAGCGATCCAGTAATCGCGAGTGGCGCAGACACAGACGTTTCCAGTAGGCTTGCAGCAAAACCAGGGAGAGATAGCCCGATGATCGACGTGCACTATTGGCCCACACCGAACGGTTGGAAGGTCACCATCATGCTCGAGGAGTGTGGTCTGCCGTACAACGTGATCCCGGTCGACATCGGCGGCGGCGATCAGTTCACGGCGGAATTTCTGCGCATCAGCCCCAACAACCGGATGCCGGCGATTGTCGATCACGCCCCCCTGGGCAACGGCGAACCCCTGGCTATTTTCGAGTCGGGGGCCATCCTTGAATACCTGGCCGAGAAGACTGGCAAGTTCCTACCCACGGACACGGCCGGCCGGTATGGCGTATTGCAGTGGGTACATTGGCAGATGGCGAACCTGGGGCCGATGATGGGGAACGCCAATCACTTTAAAAATTATGCCAAAACGATCGTCGAAGATCCCGCTCACCTCGCCTACGGTGAGCGTCGTTTTGTCGGGGAGGTCGATCGGCTATCCGGGGTCATGGACGCACAATTGTCCGTACACGAATATCTTGCCGGGGCTGAGTATTCCATTGCGGACATCATCACCTGGCCCTGGGCTTTCCTCATCGGACGTATGCTGGATGAGAGCATGTGGGACACATTCCCCCACCTCCGACGGTGGGTCAACCTGGTGGCCTCCCGTGAGGCAGTGCAGACCGGCCGCAAAGTGGCGCTGGAGCTACGCGACCAAAAGCTCACCGAGGAGCAGGAAAAGGCCCGCCGGGAGCTCCTTTTCAACCAGACCAACGATTCCGTTCGCGCAGCCCGCGAGGCAGCTGTCCAAGGCAGCTAGGCGCGAAGACGGCAAAATCACATGCCCCGCGTGCTCCTGCTCGGCGGTCCCCCGGGAGTCGGCAAGAGCAGTGTGATCCGCACGCTCGGCGAGATCTTTCCCGATTTGCTCGCGCTGGACGCGGATGTGATCCAGCCCCCCGGTGAGCACGTCGAGCGCAGCGTTGGGATCAACGCGGTGCTCAACGCGCTCCTGGACCGGCTGCAGTCGGACCGACCGGCGGTGATCGCCTGGGTCTTCGCGCGGGAAGCGCTCTACCAGCCCTTCATCGATGGTATCCAAAGCCACGAGGTGACCCGCCTGTACCTGACCTGCAAGCCGGCCCTGCTGCGTCAACGTCTGGCGCATCGCGGCGATGACGACCTCACGACTTACGCACTGGGCAAGCAGGACGCTATTCTAAAGCTCGACGTTAACACTTTGGACACCACGGACCTTACCGTCGAACAAGTCGCACATCGGGTGTACGCGTACTTGCCAGACTCGGGCGCGTGAGGCCCCGCGGATCAGGCGCCTCTATGCAGGCGTGGGATCAACCACGACCCATGGCGTAAAACTCGGCGTTGGGCCGCATCGCGGTAAGATTCGCCATCCGATTGCTGAGCGCAAAGAACGCAGCGACGGCACCGATGTCCCACACGTCGTCGCTGCTGAAGCCGTGCTCAGCGAGCGCGCTGACATCCGCGTCGTCGATCGTATGGCTCTCGAGCGCAACCTGCATGGCAAAATCGAGCATCGCCTTCTGTCGCGGTGTGATGTCCGCCTTGAGGTAGTTCACCGCGATCTGGTCTGCCAGCAGCGGCGCCTTTGCGCGTATACGCAGGATCGCGCCGTGGGCCACCACACAGTATTGGCAATGATTGGCACTGGACGTGGCCACCACAATCATCTCCCGCTCCGCTTTGCTCAGACCGCCCTCCTTATCCATCAATGCATCGTGGTAGGCGAAGAAGGCGCGAAACTCGTCCGGACGAGCTGCCAGCGCGAGGAATACGTTGGGCACAAAGCCAGACTTCTCCTGCACCCCCTCTATCCGGGCCCGTATGTCCTGCGGCAGGTCATCGAGTTTCGGTAGTGCAAATCTTGATATGGAGGGTTCGCTCACGGTTTCAGTCCTATGTGTAGCGGTTGCCCGAGAAAGCCTTCCAGGGGCAACGTGCCGAGGTTCAACTGCCGCCCTACGGCCACGGCCGCAGGCACGCTATAGCCGTGGTGACGCACCAGATAGGCCAGCCACAGGTGGGTGGCGCGCCACGCGACCGTGCAATGGAGAAGTATGGCTCCCGCATCATCTTCAAGCGCCTCGGCCAGCGCATCCACCGCCGCCGGATTATACGGTGTATCCGGCCCGCCCAACGGGATGTGTATGTAGGTCATACCCAACTCTTCGAGCAAGGCCGCTTCGTCGAAGTCGACTATGCTGCGGTCGTCCATTTCCATATGTGTACGCAGATTGATCACGCCGGTGACACCCATGGCCTGAGCACGGCGCAGACCCGCAGGCGTGGGCTGCCCAGCGATCAAGATCCCGGGCGCGATGCGGGCCAGCACTTCCCGAAAGCCCTCCGCGTCCAAGGTCTGCGGCGCGGAAAAAACCGTCGGTTCCTCGGCATGGGTCAAAGGCAGGCAGAACAGCAAGACAACGGTCAGAGCCCGTCCCAGCGGAGGCGGACGCCAAAGTTTCCCACACGGATGTGTTTTCAGTCTTGTCATGAACGCTCCTGGAAATTGCACCCCCGAACCCCCGGACCGCACGTGCTGCCGTCCTGCCGGACCGTGGCAGAAGCCAACCCGCGCTCGCCTGGCCAGCGAAAGGTCTGGCGGAAGGCAAAGTGTGTCACAAAACCGCTATCCTGGTGGCTTCTAAGCGTGCTATTTCGGCCTTTTTGCCACTGGTTGCGCATCGGTAAATGAGACTACAATAGAGCATGGCTAAACCGGCAAAAAATCATCCTTGGAAACTGGGGCTCTCCGGACCGGTATCCTACGCGAATCGCTCCCAGAGTTCCTGGCGCGGTTTCTATCGGCCGCCGGAAGAAGCCAGTCCGGTGAAGACGCTGAGCGAAAAAGAAATCGAGGAGTTGGGGCTCCAACTGGTGCTGCCGATCCACGAAATCATGGAAGCTCGGCGCATGTGCCAGGTGCACCATCCCGACCGCGGTGGCGACCCGGAGATCTTCCAACACTGGAAAGAGAAGCTCGATCGCTTGAAGCGCCGCGTACGACGCTAACGATCCTTTCTCGGTCACGCCGAACGGCCAGACTCTGCCCGACCCAACCTCCGCGCGCAGCGAAGTGCCAGAGGCACTTTGACCCTCCGACACCGATTAGCCAGAATGCGTTAAGCGCTTGACCGTTACTGTCGAGCAGCGTGGCGTCGGCAGCAGAACGATTCTATCGAGACCGATAGCCACTGATCGTCCACAAGCGAACGGTGGTGGTCAATTGGCTCGCGCTGACAATATCACAAACGTTCGTAAGGGAGGGGACATGCTCAACAATCCGGCACGGTGGTTCGCTGCCATCTATCTCATCGCCAACGTGTTCGGCACCGGCCTGGCACCAGCATTTGCCGATCCCTTCGCTGACGCGGCGAGCAGCCCCATCGACTACCGCGCCACGCCTGTGGCCTCGGTGCTGCGGTGCCGTGATCTCATCGCCCGCAGCGACTACGAATTCACCGTGTTAGGCGCTTGGGTCATCAGCGCCACGGACGAGCTGCCCGCGCACTGTCGCATCAGCGGCGTGGTGCCGAGCGAAGTTCGATTTGAGGTCAATCTGCCGTTGGCCTGGAACGGCCGCCTGTACATGTACGGCAACGGCGGTCTGGCCGGTACGCCGGCGGACGATCCGGGTAAACAAACCGCCCGGGATCAAGCCCTTGCAGCGGGATTCGCCACCGCCTATACGGACACGGGTCATGACCGCCGTGTAGAGCCCGGCGGGACCTTTGCCCACAACAACTTTCACAAGCTGGTCGATTACGGCTTCCGGGCGGTTCACCTGACTGTGTTGTCAGCCAAAACCCTGGCGCAACACTTCTATGAACAGGCGCCGGCCTACAGCTATTGGAACGGCTGTTCTACCGGGGGACGTCAGGCGATGATCAGTGCCCAGCGTTTCCCGGAAGATTTTGACGGCATCATCGCCGGCGCTCCGGCGGCCGACTATTCGGGCCTGAAATTTTCCCAGGCCTGGCGGGTGGCCGCGATCCAGAACGCCGGCTTCGAAGAAGCGCAGGTGGTGGAGCTCGCGCGCCACATCTATGCCCAGTGCGATGGTCAGGACGGCGCAGAGGACGGCTTGATCGCCGACCCGCGCCGCTGCGACTTCAGTCCTACCGGGGATTTGCCACGCTGCGCAGCAGACAGCAGCACCGTGTGTTTCGACGACCATCACATCGACGCCCTCGAACAATACTACGCTCCTGTGGTCCTCGCGGGGGATGTCGTCTATCCCGCCATGCCGGTGGGCAGCGAACAGATCGGCAGCAACATGGGTGGCAGCCGGCGCACCGGCTGGTTTCCATGGTTGATCAACGATGCCGGACGACGTGTCCTGCTCGACGCGTTGGGTTCAGATTTTTTTCGCTACATGGTATTCACCCAGGACCGGCCGGACTTCAACTGGAAAGCCTTCGACTATTCGCAGCGTCCGGACGGTCTGGATGAGTTCCGCATGATCGTCGACGCGATCGACCCCGACCTGAGCCAGTTCAAGGCGGCGGGCGGCAAACTCATCAGCTATTTCGGCTGGGCCGATCCAGACATCAATCCGCTGACGCTGATCAACTACCGGGCCGAGGTGGCCGCCCTAGATCCAGATGTGGATGACTACTTTCGGGTGTTCATGATCCCCGGTATGTTCCACTGTCGGGGTGGTGTTGGGCCGGATCGCTTCGACGCCATGACACCGCTCATAAACTGGACCGAACGTGGCGCCGCACCCCAACGCCTGGCGCTCTGGCGCGCGACGAACAGCGGCGCGCGCAGCGACCAGAGCTTCAGCTGCCCGCATCCACAGGAGGCCCGGGTGAGCAAAGGTAAACGCCGGTGTATCGAACCCGCGCGGTAACGCAACCTGGGCAGCATCCGTCACGACCCGTACTATGGACCCCTACAATGACCGCTTCTCAAGCGCCGCACAAAGCTGCGGCCAAACACCAACCAAGGACAGTTTCATGGACATAATCCGCCCCCTATCCAGTGTCTTCTTCCGTCGAGCGCTCACCCGGTGGCGATGGGTGGCGCACCAACGCTTATGGCTGGTCTGCTTGCTCACCGCCGGTCTGTCCATAGAGGTCGACGCTGATTATCGCGAAGAGGTGAGCTATGGTTTCGCCGACAACAAAGGCGTCAAGATCCACTACGCGACCGCTGGCGAAGGCCCCCTGGTGGTCATGATCCACGGGTTTCCGGATTACTGGTACAGCTGGCGCGACCAGATGCAGGGCCTGCAGGACAATTTCCAGGTGGTTGCGATCGATCAGCGCGGCTATAACAAGAGCGGTCAGCCCGAGGGTGTCGCCGCCTATGCGATGCCCAATCTGGTCGCCGATGTGGTGGCCGTCATACGCCATCTGGGCCGGGAGAAGGCGACCATCGTGGGTCACGACTGGGGCGGTGCGGTCGCCTGGCAGTTCGCGTTCGCCCAACCGCAGATGACCGAACGCCTGGTCATTCTCAACCTACCCCACCCTGCCAACATGGCGCGCGAACTGACGAATAACCCCGCCCAGGCGCGCAACAGCGGTTATGCGCGGAAATTTCAGGAAGGCAGCCCAGACGATCCGGACATCATGTTCGGCGGGCCGATGACCGCGCAAACCCTCGCCGGCTGGGTGACGGATAAGACGGCGCGCCAACACTACGTAGCCGCGTTTGCGCGCTCGAATTTCGCGGGCATGCTTAATTACTACAAGGCCAACTACCCGCGCATGGACGCAGACGCCACCCCACCCCCGCCGCCGCCCAAACTGAAGATGCCGGTACTGATATTTCACGGCTTGGAAGATCAGGCCCTGTTGGCGGACGGCCTGAACAATACCTGGGACTGGATCGATGCCGATACGACGATCGTGACCGTCCCTGGCGCCGGTCACTTTGTGCAACAGGACGCCGCGGAACTGGTCACCGAGACCATGTCGTGGTGGCTGAAGGCACGCAGTTGATCGTCGCCTGAGCATCCGCACCCCGCGCCAGCGGCGGAAAATTTAGCTAACATAGCCTACGCAAAGTAGGCAGAGAATTTACAAATCCGGGAGGAAGCATGAGCAAACAATCTATAGACACCGGCAGCGACGATTGCCTGGCACACGTCGAAGACAATGTCGCGGTCATCACCTTGAATCGGCCTGAGGCGCGCAATGCCATGTCCGGCGGCATGACCGCGGGGTTGGAGCGGGCATTGGACTTCGCCGAGCGTTCGCCAGATGTGCGCGCGGTGGTGGTCACCGGCGCGGGCGGTGCGTTCTGCGCGGGGGGAGATGTCAAAGGTATGGCCGCCAAGGGCGAAGGCGGTAACGAACGTGCCGTCACCCTGGATGAAGCCATTCACAATCAGCGCCTCAACCAGCGTAATACGGCCGGGCGCATCCATCTGATGCCCAAACCCGTGGTCGCCAGCTTGCCTGGGCCCGCTGCGGGTGCGGGTTTGTCGCTAGCTTTGGCGGCAGATCTGCGCATCATGGCAGACAGCGCCTTTATCACCAGCGCGTTTGCCAAAGTGGGCTTCAGCGGCGACTACGGCGGCACGTATTTTCTCGCGCAACTGGTTGGCCAGGGCAAAGCCCGAGAGATCTACTACCTGTCCGATCGCGTGACCAGTGACGAGTGCCTGCGTCTGGGCATTGCCAACCAAGTGGTCCCCGCCGATCAGCTGGAGAGCGCAACGATGGATCTCGCCCGACGTCTGGCGTCCGGCCCCCCCGTCGCGTATCGCTACATGAAGGAGAACTTCAACCGCGCAGCCCAGGGAGCGGATGTCATCGAATGTCTCGACCTTGAGGCGACCCATCACGTACACGCCGGCCTGACCGACGATCACAAGAATGCCGCGCGGGCGTTTGTTGAGAAGAAGCAACCGGTCTTCGAAGGTCGCTGACACCAGCGTTCTCATTCCTGCGGCCTCAGACTCTGCTGAGGCCGTTTTTCGTTCACGGACAAGATTTTTTAACCACCAGAGGTACTCATTATGAAGTTAGGCATTTTAGGCGGCGGCATCGGCGCGCGCGTCAATATCGACCTGGCGCGAATCAAACATGCGGAAGAACTGGGTTACGACTCCGTTTGGACCGCAGAAGCCTGGGGCGGTGATGCGGTCACCCCAGCGGCATGGATCCTGGCACAGACCGACAAGATCAAGGTGGGCACAGCCATCATGCAGATGCCGGCCCGCACCCCGGCAATGACCGCGATGACCGCGATGAGCTTGGCGGAACTCTCCAACGGCCGCTTTATCGTCGGTCTGGGGGCCTCCGGACCGCAGGTGGTCGAAG
>JBCCHL010000118.1:0-14581 GCA_039028775.1 Pseudomonadota bacterium
AACGAAACGTCAGCCTCGCGCCGCGTGAGATCGGCAACATCATTGGTGAAATTCAGATTGAGGGAGATGTCTGGATATTGATCACTGAAGGTCGTCAGGTCATCCATGATGGAGGTCATCGCTAATCCGTGGGGCAAGGTGAGCAGCACAGTACCCGTCGGCTCGGCGTCTTTGCCGGCGATCGCGCGCGTGGCGATCAGCATCTCTTCTTCGACGCGCTTGGCGTGGGGCAGCAGTTCCTCGCCGGTCTGGGTCAGCACCAGGCCCAGGTTTGAACGATCAAACAAACGCGTGCCGATCTGCTGTTCCAGGAGCGCGAGCTTGCGCTTGAGGGTGGTGTGATTGCCGTTGATGCGTTGCGCGCCGCCTCGCAGCGTGCCAGCGCGAGCGACGGCCAGGAAGACCTTCAGATCGTCCCAGTTAAAGTCGAGCTTGCTCGGATCGGCGGCCTGCAAGGCAACCCCCCTTATCGCATTGATGGTTCATAATTGAACCGTTATGGTTCATTTTTACCGTCTATAGACCATAAATCAACCATGTTAGGGTGATCTGCAACATGAGCCACCAAAGACCATCCCTATGCAGAAACTCAAAAACGTGCTGATCACGGGTTCCAACGCCGGTCTGGGACGAGAAGCCGCGCGCCAACTTGCCGCCCAACCGCAAGTGGAGCGAATTTATCTCGCCTGCCGGAATGTCGACAAAGCCAACGACGCCAAATCCCAACTGATACAACAGACCGGTCGCGATGTCTTCGCGGTCATTGTTGTCGATGTCGCCGATCCTGAATCTGTGCGTAGCGCGGTGGCTGACATCACCACACCTCTCGATGCTGTCGTTTTGAATGCTGGTGGCTCAGGGGGCAAGATGCCATACCACCTCACCAAAGCTGGCGTGACGCACATTTTTGCTGCCAACGTGCTCGGTCACACCGTGTTGGTGGAGGCGTTGCTGGAAGAACAGCTCATCACCTCTACCGTGGTTTACTCAAGCTCAGAGGCGGCGCGTGGCATCCCCCGCATGGGGATTGCAAAACCAGCCCTGAGGGATCATTCCGTGGAGGAATTTGCCGCGATCGCGACGGGCGTCAAATTTGGTCCTGATGCTGATCCGCTCGATATCTACGGCACGATCAAGCTCGTAGGAACCCTATGGATGGCGTCGATGGCGCGCAAACATCCCCATATCCGCTTCATCACCATGAGTCCCGGAGGGACCACAGGCACCAACGGCATGGACGATCTGCCGTTTGTGAAAAAGCTGATGTTCAAGCACGTGGGTGGTTCGATCATGCCGTTGTTGGGAATGATGCACGGCGTTGAAGCGGGCGCCCGGCGCTACCTTGACGCTTTGGAAAATCTCAATTTCGAAAGTGGTCACTTCTACGCCAGCAAGGCTGGATCTCCCACCGGACCGGTGGTCGATCAAGTCACCATCGAGCCAGGGCTCAGCGATCGTCTGGCTCAGGACAACGCGTACAGCGCCGTCCAACAATTTGTCTAACTGACTCGGGAGAACCTCATGCAAATAACCTTAGATGTACTGGTTGGTATCGCCGCACTGATGCTGACAGGATTGGGTGCGATGTCGATGTTTGCTCCCCGACGAATGATCGCCAATTTTGGCTTGGAGCCTACCGGGGAACTCGGCCTGAGCACGCTGCGCTCTGTCATCGGGGGGTTGTTTCTGGCCAGTGTCGCACTGCTGCTGATCGGGCTGACGACAGGGCGGACGGAGGGCTACGTGGCAGTTTCGATCGTGATGGCTGCAGTCGCATTTGGCAGATTGGTCGGTATCGCATTCGATGGGTTTGACAAAGCGGTCCTACCTCCGCTCATCGTCGAGATAGTGATCATTGCTGTGCTGATGACCGCCTACCACGCCTAGGTCGTCAGCCGATGGGGCGGATCGCTCTGGCTTCGCCTCATCATGCGCTTCACCGCGGCAGCGCATACGCGATCACGCGTCCACCTTCGCGGCTCATGTTGGTGATATCGACTATCTCGTCGGCGGAGGTGGGCCCGAAACTGACCCCCGGCGTGGTTACGAGCACGTACTGACGTCCGGTCGCGGGGCTCACATAGCTCATGGGCGTCGCTTCTGAAGCCCGCTCCAGTGGAGCCTGCCAGATGACTTCCCCTGTGTCGGCATCGTAGGCGCGCAACTGCCCGTCGAGAATGCCAGCATGGAAGATCAGCCCACCCGCGGTGACGAACGAACCGGCCTGGTAGGGAAAGCCGAGTTTCCACGACCCCATGGGCGCGCGCCATACCGTTTGTTGCGTTGTCAGATCAACCACGGCGATCTCGCCGTAGGGGGGGTGCAGGCAGGGCAGAGAAATTGGACTGACAAACGCATCCACGATCGCGGCGAAGGGTGTCCCTCGTTGCGGGCCACCAATCCCATAGCCAGGTTGCACACTTTCGTCTTCTTTGCGCAGGCTATCTTCCTCCTGCGGCACCATCGTGATCGCAAATGGTAAATGCATGCTGTTAACGACCATCAGACTGCGGCGTGCATCGACCGCCACGCTGCCCCAGTTCATCCCACCGGCTGGGCCGGGATACAGCAATGTGCCCTGTAGCGATGGCGGCGTCAGCGTGCCTTCCCACCGTAAGCGCAGCAGTTTCTTACGACACGCCATCTGATCAAAGGGTGAGATGCCGAACATGTCTGCTTCGTTGATCTCAGGGTGTGCAAAGGACGGCATGCCGGTGGAGAAGGGTTGGGTTGGGGAACTGTACTCGCCGGGCAGATCGGTCTGTGGCACCGGCTGCTCGGTGACCTGGGCGATGGGTTCGCCGGTGATGCGATCGAGCATGAACAACTCGCCGCGCTTGGTTGGGGCGACAAGCGCCTTACGCGCCTCTCCATCGATGGTGACGTCCACCAGCGTCGGCTGAGCCGGCACGTCGTAGTCCCAGATGTCATTGTGGGTGGTTTGGAAGTGCCAACGTGTATGCCCGGTCCTGGCGTCGATGGCGACGATAGAGCTGGCATAGCGGTTCATGATCTCGGTTCGATGCGCGCCAAAATAGTCCGGGGTAGCATTGCCGGTAGGCACATAGACCAGACCGAGTTCGTCGTCGGCTGACATGAGACTCCACACGTTGGGCGTACCTGGAGTGTAGAAGCCACCTTCTGGGGGTTGGGTGGTTCTGCCCTCCCGACCGATGTCCCACGCCCACAGCAGGGCGCCGGTAGCAGGATCGTATGCGCGGACAACGCCGGAAGGTGCTTCGACTTCCTGGTTGTCCAACACAAATCCCCCCACGACCAGCGCGTTGCTGGCGAGCGTGGGGGGTGAGGTGACCATGTAGTACAGAGGCTCCGTGTCTCCAAGACCTTTGACCGACTTCACCTTCCCCATCCCGGCCAGGAGCGAGATTTGTCCCCCCGGTCCAAAGTCGTCACAGGGCTCGCCGGTAATGAGGTCCAGAGCAAACATGCGCGCGTCCGTAGTCGCGGTATAGATGCGTTCGGCGCATTGTTCGCCTTTGGTCGTGCCCGGCAGATGGTGATAGGTGACGCCGCGGCAGTTGCCAAATATCGAGAAGGGAAGGGTTTCGTTCTCGGGGTCGAAACGCCAACGTTCTGCACCGCTGTCGCCGTCGAGGGCGATCACCACGTTTTGCGAGGTGCACAGATAAATACCATCGCGTACCTGGATCGGTGTGCCGCTGAAACGACCGGGTCGGCCGGTTTGCATTTCCCATGCGACCTCCAGGTCTGCGACATTGTCGCGATTGATTTGATCGTGTCCCGCGTAGCGGGTGCCTGCCGCGTCGCTGCCGTATGCGGTCCAGTCGTTGGCCTGCGGCGCTGCGCTGGGGGTATCCTGAACACGCTGCTGCACGGGACTGGACGCGAGGTCGACGAGCATAGCTACCAGCACTGCAGCGGTGGCGGCGGCGGTGAACTGTACGGTGCGCAGGCTGAATAGTCCGGGCGGGCTTGCGTCACCCCAAAGACGACGGCGGATGATCGGGGTACATAGCCACAGTGCGATCAACCCGATGATCCAGATGCGGGAACCGACGGACCAGAAAGCGTTCCCAGCTTCGTACACCGCCCACGCCAGGGTCAGCACCACCACGGCTGCGTAGATGAAAAAGCCACGCGCGCGATGTCGCCACAGATCCACAGCGCAGGCACATAGCAAGATTCCCGCGATGACGTAGTAAGGCGTACCGCCCATCAGTGCGAGATCGGCACCCTGCCAGATCATAGGAGCACCGACAATGGCGATGAGAATGGCGGTGAATCTGAGCATGGCTGGAACGGTTTATGAGTGCGCGCGAGAGTCTAACGCAATTTAGTGCGCCGGAAACCCAAGGGAGGCGTTGACCGGGAGCCGAAAGTTTGCTCCTGGGAGGTTAGGCTTAGGATGGAGATGGCAATGACGTTCAGTTGCGACGAAATGATGCGGTTAACAAATCAACCGCAACAGCGTGTTCCGATTCCCTCCCTACGGTCCATGCCGTCGCGCGGGTATCACAAACCCGCCAGCAGAATGTCACGACCCCGGTGTCGCGAGTGTGACTAGTCGCCGGTCCCCGGGTCGCTGCGCACCGTCGCCAAGGTGCTATCCAATTCGATATAGAAACAGCTCGGTCGGTAGGTGTGGCAGGCGTGCCCAACCTGCTCGACCTGCAGCAGTAGCGTGTCGCCGTCACAATCCGCATGGAGTGTTACCAGCTTCTGGGTGTGCCCGGAGGTCTCCCCTTTGCGCCAGTAGGCCTGGCGACTGCGGGAGTAGTACCACGCGTAGCCGTCTTCCAGGGTGCGCTCGATCGCGGTGCGGTCCATCCAGGCCATCATCAGTACTGCGCCGCTGTCCGCGTCCTGGGTGATGCTGGGGATCAGGCCCTGATCGTTGAAGCGCAAGCCATCCAGCGCGGTAGCCAACGCGAGCGTGGTCCCAGCGGGGGCGTTCTCCAATTCGCCAAACGTGCTCACGAGCTTGTGCCGTAGGTCTGTTCCAGGTGGGCATAGACCGCGCGCAGCCCCATCGCCTCTCCGCCTTCGGGATGACCGGGCCGATTGCGGGTGTTGTAGGCCATCACATCGAAGTGCACCCAACTCGGTGCGTCGACAAAACGCTCCAGGAATAGGGCGGCGGTGATGGCCCCCGCGTAGGGGGAGGCGGCCGAGTTGACCAGGTCTGCTACTTTGCTTTCCAACATGTGGTTGTAGGGTCCGTGCAGGGGCATGCGCCACACCGCATCGTCTTCGTGCACGCCCATCTCGCCGAGGGTGACCGCCAGCGCATCATCGTTGCAGAACATGGCTGCCACTTCGGCGCCCACCGCGCTGCGTGCAGAGCCGGTCAAGGTGGCGTAGTCGACCACCAGTTCGGGTGCGTCGCCGCAGGCGATGGACAGGGCGTCGCACAGCAGCAATCGTCCTTCGGCGTCGGTGTTGTCGATCTCCACCGTCAGGCCTTTGTGGGTGGAGAGGATGTCGCCCGGTCGAAAGGCATTGCCCGAGATGGCGTTCTCCGCCGCTGGGACCAGCACCCGCAATCGGACGTTCAAGCGCTGCGCCATGATCAGGTAGGCGAGGCCGAGGACGGTGGCGGCGCCGCCCATGTCCTTTTTCATGCTGCGCATGCCACCCGCCGGCTTGAGGTTGAGGCCACCGCTATCGAACGTCACGCCTTTGCCGACCAGGGAGATTTTTGGCGCCTCCGGATCACCCCACTGAATATCGATCAGGCGTGGCGCGTCATCCGCCGCCCGGCCCACCGCATGGATCGCGCCGCATTCGAGGTCTAACAGGGCATCACCCTCAACCATGTCGAACTCGGCGCCGAACCGATCGGCCAGGGCGGATGCCTCTGCGGCCAGGTGGGAGGGGGCCATGTCACCGGCGGGGGTGTTGATCAAGTCGCGGGTCAGCTGCACCGCGTTGACCGTGTTGATGATCTTATCAGCTTCGCAATCCCGGGGCAGCAGCAGTTGTGCGGGCGCGCGGGTGGCGTCTTTGTAGCGGGTGAACTGGTAGGCACCCAACCCCCATCCGGTCAACTGCACCGTGCTGGCAGGTGCGGTGAGCTGGTAATGACCTTCCGGCAATTGAGTGGGCAGGTGGCCGAGGGTATTCAGGTCGTCTTTGCCGTCGACGGCGACCACCACAACCGCTTCCGAGTCGCGCTCGAGCCACGCGAGCTGCCGTGGCTTACCCCCGAACTTTTGTCGGAGCAGCCAATCGCGATCCGCGGCGGACAAGTCCGCAACGAACGCCTCATAGGCCTCCTGGTGGAGCAGTTCGATGGGGGTGCAGGCGGTATCAGCGGGCGCTTGTGTCAGCAGCCCTGTGGTATCAGTATCGTCGTTCATGTGTGAGCATTTACTGGGGTCGTGAAAACAGTGAGTAGTGTAGTGATTAAGCGTATGGGAAACAAAGTTGTGGCCGGTGTTAGCGCGCTGCTGATGCTGATCTGTACCGCAGGCGTGGGTGCGAGCAATAAACCGATGCTGCATGGCAAGCACTGGATGGCCATTACCGGCAAGCCCCTTGCAGCAACCTCCGGTGCCCGCATGTTCCACCAGGGTGGCAATGCGGTCGATGCCGCCTGTGCCATGCTCGCCACCACATCCACCATGTACGATGTCCTAAGTTGGGGTGGCGAAACCCAGGCACTGATCTATCACCCGGTGGAGAAGCGCGTGATCGGGATCAACGCGTTGGGCGTTGCACCCTCTGGGGCGACCCCTGAGTACTTCGCCAGCCTCGGCATGGAACATCCGCCTGAGTATGGTCCTCTGGCAGCGGTCACCCCAGGGACGCCGGGTGGTTTGCTGGTCATGCTGGCGGAGTACGGCACCTTGTCGCTTGCCCAGGTATTGGCTCCGGCGTTGGAGATGGCGGCGGGCTATCCCATGGAGGCCCAGACCGCAGACTCCATTGAGCGCATGAAAGATGAGATCAAGCAGTGGCCAACGTCTAAGCGCCTGTTTCTACCCCATCTCGGCGAGGCACGCGAGGCGCCCCATGCCGGCGAGGTGTTTCGCCAACCCGATCTCGCCCGCACTCTTAACAAGCTGATCGAAGCGGAAGCGAAGGCACTTGCTGCAGGCAAATCGCGCAAAGAAGCGATCATGGCCGCCTACGAACGGTTCTACCGCGGCGATATTGCCGAAGCTTTTGCCGCGGGTTCCCAGGCGCTGGGCGGCCTGCACACCGTCGACGATCTGGTGCGCTGGGAAGTGAAAATCGAAACGCCGGTGACCACCCGCTATAAGGACATCGACGTCTACAAGCTCACCACCTGGGTGCAGGGGCCGGTTATGCTCCAGGCATTGAACCTAGCCGAGCAACTCGACCTGCCGAGCCTCGGCTTCAACAGCGTGCACTACATCCACCAGGTCTATCAGATCATGAACCTGGCGTTCGCGGATCGGGACTTCTACTACGGCGATCCCTATGTCGATCCCGTAGAACCCATCGAGGGCTTGTTATCTAAGAGTTACGCCAAGCAGCGTGCCAAGCTGATCGACTTCGAGCGCAATGACCCGATGGTCAAGCCCGGGGATCCGTATCGATACCAGCGCGGCAAAAACCCGTACACCGAGTACCTTGAAGCGTGGACCAATGCGCCCAATGCGGACGGCAGCGTGATGCCGCCATGGCAGCAGGCGCGGCAAACTCGATCAGCGCCCGAGTTGCAGTTGGCCCAGACCGAGCATGAGCGCCAATTCCTAGCCGGTACCACCTCGATCCAGACCGCGGACAAGGCCGGTTGGGTCGTGTCGGTGACGCCATCCGGGGGGTGGATACCCGCGGCGATTGCCGGCGATACCGGTATCGGCATGAGTCAGCGGATGCAGAGTTTTGTTACCCACCCCGAGCAGAATCCCTATAACGTGGTGCAACCCGGTCAACGACCCCGGGCGACGCTGACACCGGGTATGGCGCTACGCGACGGCAAACCCTATCTGTCTTTTGCGGTCCAGGGTGGTGACATCCAGGATCAGGTGCTGCTGCAGTTCTTCCTCGCCATGGTCGAGTTCGGTATGAATGTTCAGGAGGCGGTAGAAGCGCCGTACTTCTGGAGCTACCAGATGCGCAACAGTTTCGGAGATCATCGGGCGGAGCCGGGCAAGATCCTGCTCAACGAGCAGACCCCGGCATGGACGCGCAAGGCGCTGGAAGAGATGGGCTATGTGCCGATCTACCGGGCCAAATCGTCCGGCCCGATCAACGCCATCCACTTCGATCAGGAGCAAGGGACGTTTATGGGTGGTGCGTCGGACTTCGGTGAGGACTATGGGATTGCGTGGTAGCTGTTCCGGCGCTGATTCAACAAGCCGCTCGGTGCGGAGGTCGATGACGTTATAATATATCATTGTGTTGGCTAATCATGCAGAATGAGCGGCATGTTGGTGAAGCGTCGTCAGTTTTGGGTTGTCACCGTCGGAGCCGTACTGTTCGTGCTCGGACAGGGCAGTCATCTTGCCCATGACCTCGAATTCGGTCCCGAACCACATGAGCATCATGGCGTCCCCTGTCTTGTTGCGCTGGCCGAAGGGCAGGCCCCGCTCCTTTTTTCCGCCGCCGCGCTAACACCTGTTCCTCGCTATGTGCCTAAACGGCTGATCCAACCTGCGGATCGCAGGGAAGTGCTGCAGCGCGCCACCATACGCCCACCGCCAACGGGACCACCTATCTTCTCAGGTTCTTAACGCAAACAATTTTCCCGCAGATCACGTCTGAGCCGTCCACGCTCGGCGGTGCCTGCGGTCCTGCTACTTTTGAATTTGAGAACAGTAATGAAACTAAACTACCAATTATTGGCATCAATTGCCGTGCTCTTGGCGCCGTGTGCGTTGCCCGCTATGGCGCAGACGTCGGCAGCGGATGACCAAGAGATCGAAGAGGTATTTGTACTCAGTGATCGACGCGCTTATCAGGGCAACTTTGATGCGCTTGAAACTCCGAGTATCGATCAGATCATCGATGAGGGCCTGCTGCGGCAGGCGGGGGTGTTGAACCTTGATGAGGCGTTGGATCTGTCCGCCTCAGTGGCCCGCCAGAATAACTTTGGGGGGCTCTGGAATAGCTTTTCTATCCGTGGCTTTTCCGGTGATATCAACCTGCCCAGCGGGTTCTTGGTCAATGGGTTTAATGCGGGCCGGGGCTTTGCAGGTCCGCGCGACATGGTCGGCATCGAGACCGTGGAGGTCCTCAAGGGGCCGCGCTCAGCGCTGTTTGGGCGCGGCGAACCGGGCGGTACCATCAATCTGGTGACTAAGCGTCCGCAGTTTGAGACGGCTGGTGATCTTCGCGTCACGCTCGGGCGCTGGGATCAGGTGCGGTTCGAGGGTGACTATCAGAGTACGGCCGGCAGCAACGACAACGTGGGATTCCGCCTCGTTGGATTTGTCGAAGATTCGGAGTCTTTCCGCGAGACAGTTGAAACCGAGCGGGTGGGTTTTTACCCCTCTATCACCTGGGATATATCAGAGCGCACCAGCGTGACCTATGAACTGGAATACACCGAGCAGGAAATCCCATTCGATCGAGGGGTTGTGTACTCCGAGACGTTTGGCTTCACGCCAAGGGAGACTTTTGTCGGAGAACCGGGCGATGGCCCGATCGATACCGAAGTGGTCGGGCATCAATTTGAGTTACAGCACAATATCTCCGACACCTGGAGTGTCCTGGCTGGCCTCGGGTACCGTAGTACCGAGTTTGAAGGTAACGCATCCGAGCCGAATTTTGGCAGCCGCCAGGTCTATCTGCGCGATGGCGTCAATATCACCCGCTTCTTTCGTTACCGCGACTTTGAATCCGACTACTTTGTCGCACGTGCTGAACTCGCCGGCGAATTTGAGATGGGGTCGATGCGCCACCGGCTGTTGCTGGGTGCGGATTACGATCGCTTTGAAAACAGCTTGTTCATCCTGCGTTTTCGACCGGCGTTTATCCCAGCGGGGGCGGATCTGACGACCCTCGATCCGGCCGCTTACCTGTTTTTGGATGCCAATAATCCGGTCTATGGTCAGTATCCGATGCCGATACCCGGGCCGAACACCAACCGCGACGAAGACTTGAAGGGTTTTGGCATCTACCTGCAGGACCAGATCGATATCAACGATCGCTTGCAGATACGCCTCGGCTTGCGTTGGGACGACTTTGAGCAAGATCTGACCAATCAGCGAGCCGTTCCCGCGAGCACAACCACGTCATCCGATACTCGTGTCTCGCCGCAATTCGGTGTGGTGTATCAGGTGAGCAACGGCATGAGTCTGTACGCCTCTTACGGCGAAGGCTTCCGTCAGCAGACCGGATCAGACTTTCAAGGTAACCAGTTTGCCCCTAACGTGACCGAGTCGGCGGAGGTGGGGCTGAAGCTCGATGTTTCGCAATACATCGATGGTGCGTCAGGCTCCATGACTGTTGCCTTGTTTCAGGTGGAGCAGAGCAACATTCTGGTCAACGATGATCGCCCTGCAGCAGTCGCCGCAGGATTCTTCTCCGTGGATGCGGGCGAGGCGGAAAGTCGTGGCATAGAGATCGACGCTAATGTGATCTGGGACAGTGGATTCAATCTCTGGTTCTCGTACGCCTACACCGATGCGGAATTCACCAACAGTAATCCTGATGCGGACTTCGGTGCGATCATCGAAGATGGTGATCCGCTGATCAACTCCCCGGAACACCAGCTCAACCTGCAGGTGAGTCAGAGCTTCGACGTGGCCGCGATGCGCGCGGAAGTCGGGGCAGGAGTGCAGTATACGGACGAGCGTCTGGGTTGGACGGCGTTTGACTTCAATCTGCCGGATTACACCATTGCGCGGATCTTTGGTGAGTTGCAGATCAGCGACCGGTTCACGGTCCGTGTTGACCTCGACAACATCTTTGATGAAGAGTACTACACCAACTCTTTTGCGGATGTCTGGGTCGGTGTCGGTACCCCACGCCGCTGGCGCGTGACGGCGGCTTACTCCTTCTAGAGGTAAGATCGCGGTGCAACGCGTGTTGTGTTGCGCCGCTTTTCTAAGAACATGAATACAGATCGCATCGCTTCCTTAGACCAGATGCGCGGCCTCGTAATCGTGCTGATGATGCTCGATCACGTCCGTGAACGATTCTACATGCACGTACGCACCGGTGATCCGATCTACGATGCGATTGAACCGGATTTGTTCTTTACCCGCATAGTGACACACTTCTGCGCACCCATTTTCATATTTCTTGCTGGAACTTCGGCATGGCTGTATGCGCATGCGTGGCAAGGTACCCCGCGTTCACCGTCGGCTTTTCTGTTCAAACGCGGCCTGGTCATTATCGCGATCGAGGTCGTGCTCTACTATCTGGTCTGGGCCGACAGCTATCCGACATATCTGTTTCTGCAGGTTCTGTTTGCGATCGGCGCCTGCATGATTATGTTGGCTGCAGCTTGTCGCATGAATTTCTGGCTGATCGGCTTGCTGGGATTTCTGATCGTCGGTGGTCATAATCTCCTGGGACCCATCGAATTTGAACCCGGTGGGGTCGGCTATGTGCTCTGGAGCATTCTGCACGACCCAGGCCAAATCGGGCAGATCGGTGGTTTGACCGTATCCCTGTCCTACCCGGTCTTGCCCTGGTTCGGGGTGATATTGCTCGGTTACTTTGCCGGTCCGTTGTACGCACAGTCGATGACCCTGCCGCGCAGAGGGAAGATGCTGGTCGGGATTGGACTCAGCTGCCTCGTCCTGCTTCTGGTGCTGCGTGGCTTCAATCTCTATGGGGAAACCTTGCCCTGGTCGTGGCAGAGTTCCGGGCTTCGAAGTCTGATGTCATTCCTCAATTTTACGAAATACCCGCCGTCGCTGGATTTTCTGTTGATGACCCTCGGGCTTGGCTTGCTGGTCCTGGCGTGGCTGGAATCGAGGCAGCAGACAAACAGACTGTTGGACGCCTTGCGGGCGTTCGGATCGGTACCGATGTTGCTCTACATCCTACATTTGTACGTGCTGCTCGCGTTCTATTGGTTCCTATTCCTCATGTTTGGTGCAACACAGGGGGAGCGTTTCGGTTTTCCCAGCGTGCCGTGGATCTGGCTGGGTGCCTTAGCTCTTGTCTTACTGCATTACCCGCTTGCCGTTTGGTTAGCGGCGTACAAGCACGAGCAGAAGCGGTCGAAACCATGGCTCAGTTATTTCTAGCATTCAACGTCAACCAAACAGGCAGTTTCAAATGACAGACGCCGTACTTGTAGCTAACCGCTTAAGCGTTGATCGCGGCGGTGCGAGCGTTCTCCGGGATGTGGACTTCAGCGTTGCACGTGGCGAAGTGTTTGCGCTCCTCGGCGGTAATGGGGCGGGTAAGTCCACCACATTGTTAACCCTGCTCGGATTTGTCGACATCGCGAGCGGGGAAGCCCTGGTCAATGGACTGCGAGTACAGGATCACGTGATGCAGATTCGCGAGCAGGTGGCTTACCTGCCTGAATCCACCAATCTCTATAAGCATCTTTCGGCACGGGAGAATCTGGATTACCTGCTCTCCGTTGCGGGTCTTAAAAGGACGGCGGATGAGATCGACGCGCACTTGGATACCGTCAGCTTAGCCTCCGACGCGTGGGATCGGCCTCTGTCCAACTATTCCAAGGGCATGCGCCAGAAGGTCGCCATCGCTTTGGCGATGCTCCGCCGCACGTCTGTACTCTTGTTGGACGAGCCTACGTCAGGCCTGGATCCCGTAGCCATCGATGAATTTAACGCCATTGTCAGCAGCTTGGCCGCAAATGGTACGACGGTTCTAATGGTCACGCATGACGTCTACGGTGCCTGTCAGGTCGCCGGGCGTGTTGGCTTGTTGCAGCATGGGCGCATGGTCGGTCTCTTCGAGGCGGACGAAGATGCACAGATATCTGCTCAAGCTGTGCATCGGATGTTCGCGGAGCACACGTCAAGATGAACGCCTCGCTGTTGATCGCAAGAGATGAGTGGCGCTATTGGCGTCGTTCAAAACTAGGGAAGTTGGCCTGCGCTGTGGTGGGTTTGCTGATCGTCGCATCCCTCGTGAGTACGTTCACGCGCATCGAGGTCGAGAAACACAAACGCGAGCACTTTCAAGCCAATGCGACCGAGCAGTTTGAAAGGCAGCCTGCTCGGCACCCGCATCGCATGGTGCACTATGGTCACTATGTGTTTCGCGTGCCGGTGCCTTTGTCGTTGATCGATCCGGGCGTTGATGCGCATGCCGGCACGGTGATGTTCCTGGAAGGGCATCGCCAGAATTCGGCGGTTTTTGCGCCACGCTACACGGAGGCTCAAGTCGGGTCCTTTGCGGATTTGTCACCCGCGTTTGTCTATCAGGTGCTGGTACCCTTGTTGCTGATCGTCCTCGGCTTTTCCGGAATTCCCCGCGAACGTGAGGCCAAGACTGACTACCTCTTGTTCGCCGCTGCCGTACGTCCGCAAGCCATGTGGTTTGGAAAGTCGTTAGCGCTGGCCGGTGCGGCGGGCGTCGCTCTGTTGCCGCTCGTGGTAGGGCTTGGCATCGCCGCGTTTGCGGGTGAGCACATGTCGATGATCGGCTACATGTTGTTCGGCTACGCTTTGTATCTGCTCGTGTGGGTGTTTCTGGTCATCGCCGTCGCGGCCTGGTCGAGTTTGGCATCGACGAGCTTAACGGCGCTGCTCGCCGTCTGGATACTGACCTGCGTTGTCATGCCGCCGTTGGTTGCTAGCAGTGCCAAGACGCTCGAGCCCGCCGTTGGCAAGATCGCAACCGACCTTGCCGTCGCGCGAGCGTTACGTGATGCGGGTGATGGACACAATGCCAATGACCCGGCATTCGCTCGCCTGCGAGCCCAATTGCTCGAACAGTATGGTGTTGATGACGTCGAAAATCTGCCGATCAATTTTCGTGGCGTGGTGGCGGAATATGCTGAGGCCAAGCAAACCCAGGTGCTCAATGCGCTTGCCGACGAAGCCATGACCCGGGAATTGGCGCAGTCCGAGCTGGTGCGTGCGTTGAGTTTCCTGTCGCCAACCCTGGCGCTCAAGAACTTTTCCATGATCGTCGCGGGTACCGATCTGCGCCAGCAACACAATTTTCAGCGTGATGCCGAGCGGGTGCGGTTCGGATTTGTGCAATCCCTGAATAAAGTGCATGCCCAACAACTCACCTACGCCGACGACATGCAGCGCAGCAACGACGCTGGTGCCGAACGGCGTACGCGGGTCAGCAATGCGAACTGGCGCATGTTGGAGACAGTCTCGGTCGAGGCCGGACCTCCGGGCGCGCGAATGTCGCAGAGCCTTTATGCCGCGACAATCCTGCTGTTGTGGGCCGGGCTGATGGCGCTCCTCGGGTGGATCAAGATGCAGCGAGATGTGCACGGTGGGCGCTGATGTACTGCGCGAATTGCGCTTCGCCTGGCGCGAGAGGTTCGTACGTTGGGCGCTTCTACTCGCGCTTGCGACCTCCCTGGCAGCACTGGCTGCGGGGACCTTGGTGGCCTTCGAACAGCAGCGTGAGCTCGAAACGCTGCAAGCTGCGAGCGCTGAGGAGCGTACACAAGTTCTGGAGGGCCGAACGGACCCGGGTGATATTGCGTACTCGGTATTTCACCTGACCT
>JBCCHL010000119.1:0-14543 GCA_039028775.1 Pseudomonadota bacterium
AGCTGCTCCTCTGTCTGACTTGCTCCGGGGCAAGCAAGACTGGGTGTGGGGGTAGGATAAGTAGGAGGCTTTTGAGCGCCTCTGGGCGATTTCATATCGCCCACGACGATCACCAAGCATGGGTAAGGATGCTACAGGCCTCAGCGGATGGTCGATATCTTCTTTCGGTTAGTCAAAACGGCACCGTCCGACTGTATGACCGGCAGACAGAGGAACTCATCCCTACGACAACTGACCCTGTGGCGTGTGCAACGTTTGACAGGAATCACCGCCCGATTTGGTTGACCTGCGATCAAGCGACCAGAGTTTAAACCCACTTCAGTAGTCAAAAGCCCGGCACAGGAGTGCCGCGATCACTTTATCGGCTTAGCGAATGTCCCTTCTGGCCGAACTCAGCGGTACGATTCTCTAAATCGAGCCGCTGTTTGGAGCAGAGCTCAAGTGCATTCTAGGGTTTCTCTAAAGCCGCCATTTAGATTTAACCGCAAAATTAGCGGCTGTTCGTAACACGCAGATCTGTCCGGTTTTTATAACACATGAGTTGTCCGCTTTTCTGTTCCGGTGGCGGCGGAGCCTTTAGGCGTAGCTCAAGCCGCCACCGGCATAACAGCGCAGCGGTTTACGCTGCCACCTTTTTTTTCTCTATGATCTGATTTCCAAGTTCGTCGTAGTGCGTCAAACACCTGGGTCCATGAAAGATGGCACAGCGTCCATCTTCATATTCATGAATGGGTACTGTGGTTTTTGCGTAGCTTCGACGAGTCCTGTCTTGAGGAATCTGCAACGGGTGACCGTGGTAACTGACACAGTTGTCTTTGCCGACATAGCGTCCGACTTGCACACACAAGATATTGTCCAAGTCGGCATTTAATACCGGCACAAAGGCTTCTACAGCCTCACACGCTTCAACCATGAAGCGTCGATTGAAGTCCGGCCAAAATCGCTTCTCCAGATAACGGTTCGCCAGTGTCATATTCCGTTCTTGGCAGCGACAGCGCGAAAGTGCTATGGCCACGACAACGCGTACTTCAGCGAGCGATTCAATCAACACGAAAGGCGACGTGGATGAAGCCGATGCCAACCCTAGGGTCGATATCCAGTCCTCGATTAATGCCGGCGTCAAACCCTTCCCCTATCCCCTGAATGCTGTGGGATTGCGCAAACTCAAGGCTTTGGCCGCTGCCCAAATCGAAAAACACTTGGCGCAGATGTCGTGGCCCGAGTTCCCTGACATAGTAAGCGATTGGTTCGAACTGGATAGCTTTCGCAGCAGAAACTGGCGCCAGTATGGCGAGCTTCGTGCTTCGCGCCTTATAATGTGGACGTGCCCATCTCCATGGCCTCGTCCTTGGGGTGCAATCTCATTTGGGAGTAGCAGGTCGTGTCCAACAGCCTCCGAGACCAACTCGTCAAAGCGGGCCTTGCCACATCGGCGCAGGCGAGCAAAGCCCAGCGTCAGGTCGAGTCCGAAAAGCACGCGCAGCGTCGCGGCGGCGGCAAAAAGAAGAATAAGAACCCGGAGCAGTCTGAAGATTCTCGCGCGCAGGGCAGTGCTGCGGCCAGCAAATCTCGGGCGCAACAGGAGTTGGCGAAAAAACGCGCGGCGGACAAAGCGCGGGGCGATGCCGCGAATAAGAAACAAGCCGAGCGTAGCTTGCGGGCCGAAATGCGTCAGCTGATTGTGGCCAACGACCAGCGTGCGAAGACATCGAATGAAAATGATGTACCCTACAACTTTGTACACAACAAGAAGATCAAGAAGATCTACGTGCCGAAACCGCAGCTTGAGCAGCTGAGCAAAGGCACGCTGGTGATCGTCAACAATGACGGTAACTACCATCTGGTCAGTCAAGAGGTCGCGCAGAAGATTCGCGAACGCGATCCAAGGCGCATCATTGCCGCCCACGACGACAAGCCGCCCGAGCCGGGTAGCGATGACGAATTTTATGCCAAGTTCGAAGTGCCTGACGATCTAGATTGGTAGCTCAGGTTTTCCGTCAATCCATCGGCGGGGCGAAAGGGTGTTGTAGAAATTTGCGCCTGGCCATCCCATAATTCACACGAGATAAGCAATACTTTGGCGGTGCAATGGATGGATTGCCGCCGGATAGGCAGGGAGTACGTAGGGCGTGAAGTTGGTATTGTTCGGCGTGGGCACCGTTGCACACAGGCTCGCGCAGGAGAGTCTTGCCCGGGAAGGTTTGCAACCGGTCTGCATCGTCGATACATCCGTGCATGGCAGTGACACACTCGCGCGCTTCGCGCAGGGCGAGGGGATGGACTATGTGCGTGAACGCAAAATCAATACCCCCGAGTTTGTGGAGCGCATCCATGGATATGCGCCGGACTTTCTGATCTCGGCGGACAACTTTCTAATTTTCCGTGCCGCGCTGTTGGGATGTGCCAGCAAGGCGTGTCTGAACCTGCATAATGGGCCGATCAACCGTTATCGGGGTTTGAACATTCCCACCTGGGTGATCTGGAATCAGGAATCCGTCCATGCGGTGGATTGGCATGAGATGGCGGTGGAATTGGACGCGGGAGGGGTGTGGGTGCGGCGCGAGTTTGTCCTCTCTGGGAGAGAAGTTGCGGGACGGTTGAGTCTGACCTGTATAGCTCAGGCGGTGGAGGCTATCCCAGAATTGTGCGAGCGTATCGCGTCCGCCGCCGGTCCTGACCCCACTATCGATCATACGCCTGGGGACTACTACAGCAAGCGTGATTTGCCGCGAGATGGCCAGCTCGATTCCTCCCTGACCGTGGCTGAGGCAAAACGCCTGGTACGCGCGTTGAACTACAAGCCGCTCCCGGATCATGCGGACTTGCCACGCCTGTCCTCTGAAGGGGGTGAACACCCTGTGTTGGCGGTGTTTGATGCGGAAGATGAGTCACCGCATCCGACGGTGCCGTTCAGTTGCACCGATGGCACGGTCCATCTCCGGCTCGGGCAAGCGCTCCCACAGACTTAGTAACCGCCGACTTTACTTGGTCGGCGCCGCAAATATCTCTACCGTCAACCTGCCACCCACGTCGACGCTGGCGCGGTTACATGCCTGGCGTATTGAAGGGCATGGCGATGTTACCTGCGGGATCGAGCGCGATGACGCCTCCGGTGCCCCCAGCTTCGAGCAGTTCACCTTGGATGACCGCTTGCGCTGCGGTCGTGATGTCCTCGCCACCGAAGCGGACGCGGGCGCAGATGTTGGCGGCCACGTTGTAGCGGATGAAATACTCGCCATGGCCGGTCGCGGATACAGCACAACTGCGATTGTCGGCATAGGTACCTGCGCCGATGAGTGGGGAATCGCCCACCCGTCCCCAGCGTTTGGCCGTCATCCCCCCGGTGGACGTACCAGCGGCGAGACCGCCGTGGCGGTCGAGCGCAACGGCGCCGACCGTGCCTACCCGATCGGCCAGGCTATGGCTCAGTCCGGCATTCTCTCGGGCTTTTGCGCGCTGGAGCTGTTGCAGACGGGTAGGGGTACTGAAGGTCTCGTTGGAGATCTGTGGCAGCCCGCGGGAGACGGCAAACGCTTCGGCGCCGCGGCCGGCAAGAAGCACGTGAGAGCTGTGCAGCATGACCTCGCGGGCCAGGGCGATCGGGCTTTGCACCGTGCGTACTCCGGCCACGGCGCCCGCCTGCAGCGTGTGGCCCACCATTAAGCTGGCATCGAGCTCGTGTTTTTCGTCCCAGGTGTAGACCGCGCCGACGCCGGCATTGAACAGGGGGGATGCTTCCAGAATCTGGATCGCGGTGACCACGGCATCCAGACTGGACGCGCCGTTCAGCAGCAACTTATGTCCGGCCGTGACCGCCTCGGTCAGCTTGGCAACCAAGCGCGCTTCTGCTTCGGGGGTGAGGTTTTCGCGCCGGATCGTACCGGCACCGCCGTGAATTGCGATGGCGGTCGCTTGGGATTCGGCGCTGTGGAGGGCGGAAGGTGCACCGACTGAGGCGACGAGGAAGAGGAGCACCAGCCCAAGTTTGCAGTGTCGGTACATGTTGATGTCCGCGAGTGAGCGTGGGTAGATTCTACGCGCATTTAGAGCGTCCCGCCGGTAGGGGCGTGGCGATGGGGACTCTCACGCAGAGGTAGACTCTCACGCAGAGGACACACACCAACGTCGATCTGCATGTCACAACAACGTCCCCTGTGAATGTGGGTCGATATCTGGCTGTTAGTACTGACGCTGTCCGCGGATCCTGCTTGACTTCAACACTAGACTCCGCGGAGGCGTGTGTTGATCTCCGTTTAGCGGTGCGCTGGTTGTTGGCGTGGTGTTAAGCTAATCTCATGCTCACGGCAACATAGCGAGGAATGGCATGAGTCGAGATCGACGATACTCGGGAGACGAGGTGAGCCAGATCGTGCGCGAGGCGCTGCAATTGCGCAATTCCGAGCAGGCAAACTCTCACAGTTATGAAGATCTACAGGAAATCGCGCGGCAGTGCGGGGTGGACGATGAAACCCTGGCCAAAGCGGTAGAAGTGCGCGAGTTGCAGGACAAGAAGATTGCTATCCGCCAACGATGGCGCCAGAAAGCCCTATCGAGCCTGCTCTGGCCAGTGGTGTTGTGTGGCGCGTTTGTGCTCTTTAACATCAATTCCGGTGGTTTTCCCTGGGCGATCTTCCCCATCATCTTCTGGCTGCTGCCTGCCTTGTCCCGCAGCCGCAGCCGCCTGTTCCCTAGTGATGATCAACTCACCAAAGCAGCCCGGAAGCTGGCTGCCGCGGCGTCCTGAGGGGCGCTGCGATGTTGATCGAAATCGATCGTCTGCAACTGGCGACGCCGGACCCAGCCGCTGCCATCGAACGCTGGCAGGCAATTGTGGATGCGGAAGTTGCTGACAAGGGGCGTATCCGCGCTCTGCAGGCAATTACCACCACTCTGCGGGTGGGTCGCAGCGAAGTGGAAATTCTCGCGGCGGATGGCAGTGGTCTTGTCGCCGATGCTATCGCGCGGCGCGGCGCCCATATGTTTTCCGCCGGGGCATCCACCCAGGACGTGCGGGCGGTGCAAGCGCAGCTCAGTCCCATCAGCGAGCGCCCGATCCTCGAAGATGGCCGCCTTTATGTCGACGGCGCGGATATTGGCATCCCAGGCTTGCGCTTAGTGGTCAGTCCGCACGCACAGCGTGAATCCGTGGGCTTGATCGACTACTTGTACGAGGCCACTGTGCTGGCCGCGGATGCGGACGGCTTGACCGCGCGATTCGCCGAGGTTTTTGCCCTAGACGCGCGGGATTTTGCGCAGATCGAGTCACCGCGCTTTGGCTACGAAGGCAAGCTGACGTTATTCCGCTCTGAAGAACTGCACCGCTTCGAGGTGATCACCCCCCTCGATCCGGACAAAACGATGGGGCGCTTCTTTAATAAGATCGGTGCTTGTTTGTATATGAGCTTTGCCGAAACATCGGCACTGATGGTGATCGAGGAGCGCGTGGCGTCTGCCGGTCTCGGCCAGACCATCGACCGGCCGGAAGATCGGACCGCGACCCAACCCGCCGATCAGATCTGGCTGCATCCTGCGACGTTGGGTGGGGTCATGCTGGGGCTCTCCCGCCCAACCATGGCCTGGTCCTGGTCGGGCAAGCCGGACCGTGTGGAGGCAGTGCCGACAGCTTGAGCGACCTGTGAACTGGTACGCCGTCGCCCGAAATTGAACGCATCTGTCCTACGCGCAACCGGGCTTGTGGATGGTTTTTGTGGCTACGCGCACCGCGCTCCTTTCACTCTCCATCACGTGCTCTCGATCGAGGCCACATACCCAGGATTTCACCACTGCGCCGGACAGCTGCCTGGCGGCGCTGAAGGCACCGACCAGCGCGCTGGCGTGTGGTCAAATTCAGCTGCATGGGACATGCCCAGCAATTCGCCCTCTGTGCACGGATAGGACTGCAGATAGCTCGAGAGCCGCTCCGCGCGGTTCTGTAAACCGTCTGCGTCCTGACCCAAGCTGCGCAGCCAGTTGGCCGTCTGCAGCAGCGAAATTTCCGCATGCCAACTGCCGCCCTCGGTTTGTTGTTTGTACAGGGCCGCCTGGGCGGCGTAGGCCATCAGGAAACCCGACGCAAAATCCAGTATCGGTATTGGCAGGCTTGTGGGTTTTTGCGCACCGGAGGCGGCGGCTTCAGCCAGGTTGAAACCGGCAACCGTCTGCACCAGAGAGTCGAAGCCGCGGCGTGACTCCCAGGCTCCGCCCCAGCCGTACGCTGACAAGCTCACATAAACGATTCCCGGTCGCAGTTGTGCGGCCTGTTGTGGTCCAAGTCCAAGGGCAGCTAAGCCACCTGGACGATAGCCTTGCACAAACACATGTGCGTCTTTTAATAGCTTTCGCATCTGCGCCGCGTCTTCTCGCTTGCGCAGGTCCAGTAGCGCGGAGCGCTTGCCGCGGCTGGTGTCCACAATCGCCGAGATGTTCGGAAGGTGGGGTGCGTTGATGAGCAGGACGTCCGCGCCGTAGGCGGCCAGGGTTCGTCCGCAGATCGGACCGGCGAGGATACGCGTCAGGTCGAGGACTTTCAGTCCGGTGAGGGGGCGGTCGTTTCGATTCAGGTCTGGTAGCGTGCGAGGTTCGCTGTCGTCGAGTCGGTGTAGACGATAGAGCGGCTGTTGGTGACTCCAGATCGCATGTGGGTGCCTATCCCAAGTCGCAAAATCCCTCGCCATGGCGACCGCCAACCCGTCGCCCATCGCCGCTTCTTCGAATGCCGCTGCGCGCCAGGACGACAGACGGATGGCAAGTTCATCGGGAGACGCGTGCGCCGGATCCAAATCCAGGATCTTCAGCACCCCGTCACGGTGATGGTCAAAATTGGCGTGTACCCGTATATGCCCATCGGCGGTTGGGTACAGACCCGAAAAAGGAGCCCACGTTGCCGGTGTGTGTTCATTCAGTCGATAGAGGCCTGTGCATTCCCGCTCCGCCGCCTGGAGCGGCACACGAACCGGCTGGATATCCGTTGACGTGCGCTGTGCGTGTAAAGTGGCGCCCGCCGATGCGGCCAGCGCGACGCTGCCTTGCGCCGCCACGCCCACCCCGAACGATGATGGCAGGCAGGCAGGGCCGGCATCCAGTTCCAACTGCTGCAAGGCGTGCTCGGGTAATCCTTCAGCGCGCCAGATGGGGCTCACGATGTCCATGGTACTCGCATCTGTTTGAGGGCCGGTTGGCATTCAAGCACAGAGTGACCGCACGGCCTATTCGCCGGCGTGATCCAGCCATCGCTGGCCATGAACCCTACAGAGGGCTGGAAGCGCGCAGCACCGCGCCGGTAGGGCCGTCGGTCAGAATGTAAATCGATCCATCCGGGGCTTCGCGCACATCTCGGACCCGCGCCGTCACCTCGTTGAACTCGGCTTGTTCTTCGCCGCTCTGCAGGTCGACGCGGCGCACTTCGCCATCTACCAGCGCGCCCACGAAGAGATGTCCCTGCCAGGCGGGGAACTGATTACCTTCGTACACCATCAAGCCGGACGGCGCGATGGAAGGGGTCCAGACATGGGCGGGTTGTACCATGCCCGGGTGTTTCGTAAATGGGGAGACATAGGCACCGTTGTAGTCCATGCCGTAGGTAATCGCAGGCCAGCCGTAGTTGTTGCCCGCTTCGATGATGTTGATCTCATCGCCGCCTGCCGGGCCATGTTCGTGTTGGTAAATTGTGCCGCTGGAGCTGACCGCCAGCCCCTGGGGATTGCGATGTCCATAGCTGTAGACGAGCGGGGCTGTCGGGAACGGATTGCCGTCCGCAGCCGAGCCGTCGGTGTTGATGCGTATGGTCTTGCCGAAGTGAGTGGCTTTGTTTTGTGCTTGTTCGCGAAAGTCGAAGCCATCTCCCGTGGTCAGTAGCAGGGTGCCGTCGGGTAGGAAGGCCATGCGCCCGCCGTAGTGCAGTGGTGCATACTTTTGTGGTGCCGCGCTGTAGATGGCTTCCACGTTGATCAGGCTGTTACCCTGCAGGACGGCTTTAGCGATAGTGGTTCCGTTGGCCTCGCTGTCACCCGCAGCATAGGACAAGTAGATGTTCCCATTGGCGCCGAAGTTCGGATCCACTAGCACATCGAACAGGCCGCCCTGACCTGCGAAGTAAACCTCGGGTACCGCTTTGATAGGTTCGCTCAAGGTGCCGTCCGCTTCGAGTACATGCAGGCTTCCGCCGAGCAGCGCCAGCAGCGCTCGTCCATCGGGCAGAAAGTCGACCGACCAGGGAAACTCGACTTGTTCCACGACCGTGTCCAGACGATAGTCGGCGGCTTGAACGGGTATCGCGGTGCACAACGCGATGACCAGGGCCAGCAGCCGGCGTCCGAGTTGAGCTCTGTAAGAGGAGACATACAGGGTCATAAAACCACTTCATCAGATTATTCGATTGCTGCTATGGTACGCTCTTTACACCTCCGGTTTCGAGTCTGGTATGTGCTTCCTTCCGGGTCCGACATCTGCCTCCATCATGGGTTCGCATTCGTGGGAGACAGAACCAGGGTATGGCGCAGGGCGAGACCGAGGCAAGGCGGAGAGAGTGAATACGGCGTAGAGGGTGAAGGCGTAGCGGGTGAAGGCGTAGATAGAAACGGCGCGGCGAGACAACGTGTAAAGAGAAGCGGTGCGTAAGGAGAAGCAGCGCGTAAAGAGAAACAGCCCGTAACGAGAGACAGCATGGCGAGACAACGCGTAGAGGAAGAAAGCGGTGAAGCGCTCCGAAAAAACAAAGAGCCTCGGAAATAAAGAGCCCCTAAAATAAAGCGTCGACAGAGCGTCCGAAAGGACAAAGCATCAAGACTAAAACGAAGAGAGCGATGATTATGCGAAGGGTAGTTGCATTCTTAGCTGCAGTGGTCGCCACCTATATCACGGCGGTGATCGCCTACACCCAGTTGAATCTAGGCGCTTTAATCGCATTGGGCATGCCGGTCGATGCTGGGGTCCGGCTGGAGGCGACCCTCCACGACCTACTCGGCATGACCCCCATCTATTTGCCAGTAGTTGTTGTGGCACTTTTGTTAGGGTTTGCGGTAAGCACGGTGGTAATCCGCTTTGTCCCGCAGCTGCGACGCCTGGGTTTTATTGTCGGTGGATTTGTTGCGCTGATGACGGTCGAGTTTGCGTTGGGGCTCTTGATGGGGACACATCCATTGGCGGTTACCCGCACGACGGTCGGCTGGCTTTCGCAGTGTATCGCGGGTGCCATAGGGGGCTATGTCTTCACGCTTGTCCAACCGGCGCCACAGCGCTGATCTTTGCTGGCTCGAAATCCCTATGAGTGCGACGTAAGGCACCGATCTGCCAGCGTGAGGCCGCTCGCTACACGATGGTCGCTTATGCAACGTCACCGATGCGCAGCGGAAAGATAACTATAGGAGTTCACCTATGCAGTGGCTCACTGCGGGCATGTTCCTTGCCCTGTTTCTTGTTCTTGTTCTGACGATCGCCCTAGCGCCGGAAATCCTTGCTGGCGCATGGCTCGGTGGCTTGACCCGCGGTCACTGGCTGGTGTTGGCGCTCCATGTTCTACCCGTGATCAGCGCCTGGCTGTATGTCCGTCCGCGGGTGCAGGACTCGGGAGATGAGTCGTGAATTGGGTCGCGATAGGGTGCTTCCTCGGAGTGATCTCGCTGACCTTGCTGATCACCTACTTTGCGGCGCGAAGAACCCGCACCGCCGCTGATTTTTATGTCGCCGGAGGCAATATCGGGGGCGTGCAGAATGGTTTCGCCATCGCCGGCGACTTTATGTCCGCTGCCACCCTGCTCGGCACTACCGCGATGATCTTCACAGCAGGATTCGACGCGTCCATCTATCTCGTCGCGTCCGTTGTGGCTTTTGTTTTCTTTCTGTTTTTGATGACCGACAAACTGCGGGAACTCGGTCGTTATACATTCGTTGATATCCTTGTCACACGTTTGGAAGAGCGTCCCATCCGCATTCTAGCGGCCTGTACATCGCTGATTTCTGCGCTGATGTACCTCATGGTCCAGGTCGTCGGGGCGGGGGCCCTGATCCAGATACTGTTCGGCATTGACTATACCCTGGCTGTCATCATCGTCAGCGTGCTGATGGTGACTTACGTGTCGCTGGGCGGCATGTTGGCGACCACCTGGGTGCAGATCACCAAGGCCATCCTGTTGTTGGGCGGCATCACCGCGCTGGGCTTGCTCGCGCTCGTGCACTTCGACTTTCACTTCGCTGCGATGTACGACGCTGCCCTCGCAAAAAGTGGCGGCGAGACCAGTTCTCTCCTGCTACCGGGTGGGCTTGGCTTGGATTCGCTGGCAGCGTTATCGCTGGCGCTGGGTTTGGTATTCGGATTGTTGGGCTCGCCGCATCTGTTGATGCGTTTCTTCACGGTTCCGGACGCGTTGGCGGCGCGTAAGTCGGCCGCGGTGGCCATGACCGCGGTCGCCTTCGTCAACCTCGTGATCTTCTTTGTTGTGGGAGTAGCAACGGTCGCTCTGATCAAAGGCAATGCTGCATTCTATGATGCCAGCGGTATCGTGCAGGGTGGCGCTAACATGGTGGCTGTGCACCTGGCCAGGATCGTCGGCGGTGATGTGTTTTACGGCATCATGGCCGCGGTGGCATTCGCGACGATCCTCGCCGTGGTGGCGGGTCTGACGCTCGCTTCGGCCTCCGCGGTCAGCCACGATCTCTATGCGGGAGTGTGGCGACGCGGTGAGGCGAGCGAAAAAGACGAAGTTCGGGTGTCCCGCATCGCCACGGTGGTCGTCGGCTTCTTTGTCATTCTATTGGGCCTCGCGTTCGAAGGTCAGAACGTTGCGTTCCTGGTATCGCTTGCCCTCTCGGTGGCGGCGAGCACCAACTTCCCTATGCTGATCTTGACTATGTATTGGCCCGGTCTGACTACCAAGGGTGCCATCTGGGGTGGGCTGGCCGGGCTCACGTCAAATCTGGCGCTGATGGTTCTGGGGCCGGCGGTCTGGGTCGACGTGCTGGGGAACGCCAACCCGATCTTTCCCTCGGCATACCCTGCGCTGTATTCGATATTCGTGGCTTTCGCCTTCATGATCGGCGTATCTAAGCTGACCGGCGACCAGAGTAGGCCGCTGGCGTCGGTTCGATCATCATAGTGGCGGTCAGGCGATGAGCTTGCGGTAGTCCTGCCAGTAGTTCGGGTAGGTTTTGGCAACCACCTGTAGGTCGTCAACGCGCATATTTCCGACTCGGCTTGCCAGGGTTGAGAAGGCCATCGCCATGCGATGGTCGTCGTAGGTGTTCAGTTCTATCGCCTGCAGCGCCTGCGCATCAGCGGTTTCGATGGTGATGCTCTGGTCATCGACGCTATGCTTCACTCCGAGTTTGCTGAGTTCCGTGCTGGAACATACCAAGCGATCACACTCTTTGTGTTTGAGCGTGCTTAGGCCAGTGATGCGTGCGCCAGTCGGTAGCAGCGGCGCCATGGCGATCAGCGTGAGCGCCGCATCGGGCATGCTCTCCATGTCCACCTCCGCGAGCGGGGTCAGCTGTGTCGGGCCGGTGATGACGGTGGAGTGCGCTTGGCGTTCGACCGAGGCCCCCAGTTGTTCCGCGATGTTGAGAAACGCATAGTCCCCCTGTTTGCTGCGCTCGCCCAGGTTTTCCAGCGTGACTTGGCCCCCGTGCAGGGTGGCCAGGGCGATAAAGTAGGAGGCCGCTGTGGCGTCCCCCTCGACCTCAAATTCACCGCTTGCGTAGCCCCCAGAGTTTACCTGGAAAGTACGTTCGTCCAACCAGGTAGCGCTGATACCCCGCTTGGCCATCTCGTTGAGCGTGATATCAAGATAAGGTTTGGAGACCAGATCTCCCGCGATAATGATCTGCTGGGTGTCCTCGCGCATGAACCATGGTGCGCTGGTGAGCAGCGCGGTGATGTACTGACTGGATATGCTCCCGTCGATGGTCAGGCTGGGTGGCGCCTCGAACGGGCCGCGGATGGTGGCGGGTAAACAGCCATTGGCGTCTTCGACCTGGCAGCCATGCGCGCGCAATACCTCCAACAACGGGGCGTGCGGTCGTGCGCGGAGAGATGCGTGTCCGTCGAGTTTCGTGGTGCCGTGGCGCAGGGCGGCGAGTGCCAGCACAAGGCGGGTAGACGCGCCGCTCATGCGCAGATTCAGCGCCACGTCCCCGTGCAGATCCATTGGACCTACCGCGCTGACCGTGCGACCGTCGTAGTCGATCTGGACACCCAACGCGCGCAGACAGTCCAGCATTGCAAGAATGTCGTCGCATTCCGGAACGCCGCTGATCGTGCTATGGCCGTGGGTCAAGGCCGCCATCGCCAGTTGACGCAGGGCGATCGACTTGCTGCCCGGCAACTCGATGCTGGCAACAAAGGGCTTACGGATGGTCGGTATTGGATTCATGGTTCGGTAGTATACTCGATCGATGTTGGGGAGGCGAAGACGCCACGGTAGGGTGCGTTGACCAACTTGTTTCACCCAACGCTGTGTCAGGGCGGTTCCCCAAAATCGCCTTATCGAGGAGCATAAGGCAAGTAAATGAACGTCTTGTAGGGTATGGTAAGGGCGAACATTTTTTCTTGCCCAAGAAAACAAAAAGCCGCCAAATTGGCGGCTTAAATTTCCCACTGATTATTGTTTTTATGGGATTGAAACGTCACTGTACTTTTCTTTCTGGTCTAAAGCCGACCAGATTCCGTTGTGTGTGCTGACTGGTTACCCAGCGCAGGCTTGATTGCGTTTTTCTAGCTCGTTGCTCTTTTGCATATTTGCTTTGGAGCGCATATTCGCTGTTGAGCAGTGCCGTTCCCCTAACCCGGCAGGGCCAAAACGGGCGCTAATTTAGCAAGACATCTCTAGCAAGGCAAACTTTTTTTGTGCAAAAATCAATTACTTATTCGACTTTGTTAACCACAAACCCGATATAACTTCTTACCTGGGTATCAGGATCGAGCAACCTATCACTGAAGCGAAGAAAACTGACATGAGCAACTTTTATAGCGATCTGCACACGGCGTTCGAGCGCAACGCCAGTCGTGATTGCCTGCGTATGGCCGCCGAGACCTGGCGCTTTGCAGACCTTCTCGGTTGGGTGGATGCGCTGGCCGGGCGTCTCATCGAACATGGCGTGACACCGGGGGACCGGGTCGTCGTGCAGGTGGAGAAGTCAGCGCAGAATCTGGCGCTGTATCTCGCGAGTCTGAAGATAGGCGCAATCTATGTGCCGCTCAACAGCGCGTACACTGCGGCGGAGCTGGCTTACTTTGTGGGCGATGCCCAACCGGCATTGTTCGTCGGTGAGACCGAGCGTGATGACGTCAATTCTTTGACGCTGGATGGTCAAGGTGGCGGCACGCTCACGGCTGATCTGGACTTCAGCGCGAACCTGCAGACCGTCGAACGTGCGGATGATGACCTGGCGGCGATTCTTTATACATCAGGTACCACAGGACGCTCCAAAGGAGCGATGCTCAGCCATCGGAACTTGGCATCCAACGCACGCCATCTCAGTGCTGCCTGGGGATGGCAGGACGATGACGTCTTACTGCATGCTTTGCCGATCTTTCATGTCCATGGGTTGTTCATCGCATCCCACTGCGCACTTCTGAACGCGACTCCCATGATCTGGATGCCTCGCTTCGATGCGGCCGAGGTCGCGTCTGCGCTACCGGACGCGACCGTGTTGATGGGGGTGCCCACGTTCTATATCAGGTTGCTCGGCATCGAGGATTTCCCCCAACAAAGTCTCGAACACATGCGTGTGTTTATCTGTGGGTCTGCACCGCTCACGCCGCAGGTGTTCGATGAATGGGAAGCGCGCACTGGTCACCGCATCCTCGAACGCTACGGTATGAGCGAGACGATCATCAACACCACCAATCCGCTGGCAGGTGAACGGGTGCCCGGCACGGTCGGCTATGCGCTCCCGGGTTTGGATCTGCGTATCGCGGACGATGCCGGTGTGGCCCTTCCGGCCGGCGAGGTGGGGACGATCGAGGTCCGCGGCGACAATGTTTTCGGCGGCTATTGGAATATGCCCGAGAAGACTGCCGAGGAAATTCGCGGCGATGGGTTTTTTATCACCGGGGATCTGGGTACTCAGGACGAAAGTGGTCGCGTCTCCATTGTTGGGCGAGCGAAAGATCTAATAATTTCAGGGGGTTATAACGTATATCCGAAAGAAATCGAGAAGGCGATCGATGAGCTACCCGGAGTGGTGGAAAGCGCGGTCATCGGCGTGCCGCACCCGGACTTCGGCGAAGGGGTGGTGGCGGTTGTGGTTCCCGAAGCAGACCCCGTAGCCCTGACGCAGCTGGATACGGCGCTGGCCGATCAACTCGCACGCTTCAAGCAACCCAAGCATGTCATCAACGTGGATGAGTTGCCGCGCAACACCATGGGCAAGGTGCAGAAGAACGTTCTGCGCGATGCCTATGGGGATCACTTTACCGGTTGAGCGCAACGCCTGCCTAGCGGCGGTAGCAAGGTTTGCGCACGCGATAATTCGGGTATTTGGACTGCACCTGGAAGAACCATTCGGCGCATTCGCCGCGTGAATTGAAACACGTGAAAAAGTGCCGC
>JBCCHL010000120.1:0-14526 GCA_039028775.1 Pseudomonadota bacterium
CGGTGAAGTTGTGCAGGCGCAGAACGCTTAGGAACAGCGAATAGACCCCTTCCTTGTCCATTGGGGTATCGGAGATCACCGTGACGTTGCCTTTCAGGCGCGGGTCGATCACAAAAGTCCTGCCGGTGATCTCGGCGACCTGGGCGACAAACTCGTGGATGTCGGCGTTCTTGGCCGTCATCATCCAGGTGCCTTCCTGGGCGGTGAGTGGTGCGCTCGCCATAAACGCCAGCGCGACCAGCAGCGCAGCGCAGCGATTTCTTATTCTGTTCATAGGTCTCTCAAGTGCCCTTGTTCCTGTCGAAGCACACCGCAGCGCGCTCTGGTTGTTTGCTGGCAGCTCTACAAGCGCAGGCATTGCGAGCTATCGGACATCGGCTCCGCCCCTCTCATTGGCGGATGATGTCATTCAATTTCGTGGCAAAGATGCCGTGATAAAAAATCTCCGTGCCCCGCGTTGCACTTCAATGCGGGCACTGCCCTGGGCCATGATATTGGCGATTTCCAGTTGGTCCTGCTGGATGTCGCCGACCGGGCGGCCGTTGACCGAGAGAATAACATCTCCGGCCTGTAACCCCGTCTGGCTCAGATACGGATTATTGGTGCTGCCGATGCGGTAGCCGCCGCTGTCGACCGTCTCGATCCCAAGTTCGTCCAGCGCTCCCTCGGCGTCCTCGTTCAAACGCTGCTGGTATTCCGCCACCGCATCTTCGGCGCTCGGCTGATCGTCGTCCTCCTCTATCAGTTCGGCATCTGCCCGGGTGGAGGTGCGTACGGCGGCATTGCGACGGTTGACCCGTGCGGGCGGTGCTGGTGTCTGATTGCGGGCGACAAAACTGCCTTTGGTCTTCGGAAAGCCCAGTTTCTCGCGATTGCCGGCGCGGCGCAGAATGATGTGATCGCGATACACTTCTTCGAGTTTGGCGTTGCCTGGCAGCGTCTCGCCGACGTTGTAGAGCAGGCCTGGTTTGCCTTTCTGCGCCACGATTGCCGCGGATTCTTCGGCCACGTCCGCAACCGTCACCATACGCAATTCCAGTGGCAGGCGGGTCTGCTCGACGGGCTCGTCACTCTGTGCGACAACCGGTGCGGCGCCCGCTTCGCCGAACAGGTGTTTAGACAGGATCCAGTTGACGTTGGCTTTGGGGCGCGAAGCACGCTCCGCGCTGGAGTTGTTGCCGGCGCTCACCCTTTGTGCGGTCTCCGTAGGGCTCGCAAAAAAGAACCAGATCGTGGTTGCCAGGCTATAGGCGATCAACGCCACAAGCAGCCAACGCAGCGGTTCGACCGAGCGGTTCAGGACTTGTTCAAACACGGTGGTGCACCTGCTCGGGTGATACCGGCTCAAGCGGTCGTATGTGGTGCTTGCGCAACATATCTACTCGTTAAATGCCTTTTGCTCGCCCGGTCGTGAGCGCTGTGGTCGTCTCCGGGGTTGTACCATGCGGGTGATGCCTGCACCTTGCGGCAAGTTTAACTTGCGGGCTTTGCCTTTACCTTTAGATCAGGAAATCAGCGTTGGTTCACAGATCAGCCACCATTCGCTGCGGGCTAAGTTTACCGCGTTATGTGATCACTTTGTTACAGCGTTCATACGCGCTTGCGCCGTTCCCGACAAAGACGCTTCAGCCGCACCCGGCGCACGGGCTTACCGTCGGATAAAAAACTGCCCTTAAGTCATTGAAAAATCGGAATAAATGGGAAGTTAAAAAATTTGTTCCTCCACTTCCAGCACGACCTCGTGATCCGCGGCGCGACCCGGCCAGGGCCGACCCAGCAAGCTTGAGAATTTCTTGGTCATGCCGATTTTGATAAAGCCCGGCATGCCCGGAGTGGCGATGAGCAGCGGCGTATCCGACCCCCGCGCATAAACGACCGCCTCGGGTTGTCCCGCACCATTTTTTTGCAGGAATGCCGTCAGTGGCGGCAGGCCGGCATAGCGGGTGACCCCGGCCAACCCATAGCTGATCTCACCACCGCTCCAGTCCAACTGACCCTCCAAGGCAACAATAAGGCCCGCGCCGTGGTCGATGGTGATGCTGCTGGGGTGGGCGGTAAGGTCGCCTTCGATCGTCAGGTTGTAACGCTCGAGCCAAGGCTCAAAGAAGGCGAGCCCAACAGCGCCTTGCAGGTCCACATCGAAGTGTGTCGGACTTGCGCCGCCGTAACCGTTCAGCGTGCCGTTGAGGCTGCGCAGTTCCCAGTTATAGCCCGCCTGCATTTGCAGTAAGGCGCTGGGGTTGAAATCCCAACTCAGCTGCCCGGCGTTGTGTTGCGTGACGTACAAGTCGCCGCGCCCTTGCCACAAGGTACCTGAGGTGCCGAGCAATTCGACCCCATCCACCCGGTCGACCAGGCGGTCGACCAGCCCTGAAGGGGCAAACGCCACGGCAAAGCTGAGAAACAACAGGGCACCGATGATGATGTAGCGTCGCACGTGGAGTTCAGCCTGGACTATGGGATGAGAAGGCGGGTGAGGATCGACCGATAGATGCGGGCGAGGGGCAACAGTTCTTCCAGCGCGATGTTCTCATTGAGCTTGTGGATGGTCGCGTTGCTCGGTCCCAGTTCCACCAGATCGACCCGGTGTTGGCCGGGTGTCCCCCAGGGGACTATGAAACGACCGTCAGAGGTGCCGCCCGAGGTCGACAGTTCGGTCTGCAGTCCGGTCACTTCTGCGATGGCCTGGGTTACCGCTTCGGTCAACGTCCCCCGTGGAGTTATGAATGGGTCCCCTGAGTGATGCCACTCGATCTCATAGTCGACGTCTGAGGCGTCGAGAATCTGGTGAATCGTGGCGCGAATCCCCTCCGCGGTCTGTTCGCTGCTGTAGCGCAGATTGAATTTGGCTTCCAATTGACCGGGGATCACGTTGGTCGCGCCGGTGCCTGCATTGATGTTTGAGACCTGCAGGCTGGTCGGTGGATAGTACTCGTTGCCTTCGTCCCAGCGATGTTCGGTCAACGCCTGCAGCACGCCCAGGGTGGCATGAATCGGGTTGGTCGCGTCGTCGGGGTAGGCCACGTGGCCTTGCACGCCGAGAATGGTCAGGTAGGCGTTGATCGAGCCGCGGCGACCATTGCGCACCACATCGCCGGGAATGCGAGTTGAACTGGGCTCGCCGACAATACAGAAGTCCGGCTGGATGCCACGCTGGCGCAGGATCTCGATGGCATGGCGTGTACCCTCGATGGCATCGCCTTCCTCGTCGCTGGTGATCAACAAGCTGATGGTACCAGGCAGCGTCTCTGCCTCGAGGTCTTCCAACGCGATCACCATTGCGGCCAGGCTCGATTTCATATCTGCGCTGCCGCGCCCATAGAGGCGCCCGTCGCGCTGGGTTGGGGTGAACGGTGGACTGTGCCAGGCCTCCAAAGGGCCCGTGGGTACGACGTCCGTGTGGCCGGCGAGCAGCACGTGCGGAGCGCCGCTGCCTTTGCTCGCCCACAGGTTTTGTACGTTGTCGGTATCGATCTGCTCAGTGCTGAACCCCAGGGCACGCAGCCGCTCGGCGAGCAACGCCTGGCAGCCCGCGTCCTGCGGCGTGATCGACTCCCGTTCGATCAGCGCGCAGGCCAGATCCAGTATGCGTTGGTGCTCTTGTTTATCCGGGAGGGTTGCTGTGCCTGCGTCAGTTGTGGGCATGCAGGCTCTCGTTCAGCTCGATGGCCTGACGGTTGGTCCGGCACATCACCTCTCCGGTCTGGCTGTTGCGGATGAACAGCATGTCATCGCCGCCCGCCAATTCGCGGCCTTTAACGCGACGCACGGAGTTGCCGAATTCGTCGTAGAGACTGATCACTGTCCCGGCGGTGATGTACAAACCCGCCTCTATAGTGCAGCGATCGCCGAGCGGGATGCCGGTGCCGGCATTGGCGCCGACCAGACAGTTCTTGCCCAGCGTGATTTTTATCTCGCCACCGCCTGACAAGGTGCCCATGGTGCTGGCGCTGCCGCCGAGGTCGGTCCCGGCTTCGATGACAACACCCTGGGAGATGCGGCCCTCGACCATATTTGGACCCATCGCGCCGGCGTTGAAATTCACAAAACCCTCATGCATCACGGTGGTGCCGTCGCCGAGGTACGCGCCGAGGCGAATGCGACTCGCGTCGGCGATGCGCACCCCGCTGGGCATCACGTAGTTGACCATCTTCGGGAACTTGTCGACCGCCATCACCTCCAGTGGCTCGTCGCGCAGGCGCGCGCGCAACAAAGCGTCGGTGAGTTTGTCGACTTCGATCGGGCCTTTGTTGGTCCACGCCAGGTTGGGCAGATGCGTGAATATGTTGTCCAGGTTCAGGCTGTTGGGCACGGCCAGACGGTGGGATAGCAGGTGCAGCTTCAGATATGCCTCTGCCGTAGAGGTGATCTCACCGTCCGCTGTCAGCTTCACGCAGGTCAGCGGTCGGTCTGTTTCCAGCAGCGCGTCCGCGACGCTGCCCGGCACGCGCTCGTTCAACCGCGCAGCCTCCTCCGGTTGCAGGGTGGTGGTACCCGCCTGGATGTCGCTCAAGGTAGCGTCGGCAACCCCCATCCGGGGCGTCGGGAACAGGCAGTCCAGGACCGCCCCGTCCGCCCTGTGGTGGGCCAGGCCTACGCCGTATGCAAATACGTCGGACATGATTCTCTCGTCTTGTATGCTAGTGGTATGTGCGAGTGATTGTGTGGCGGCGGGCTCAACCGCTCTGCGCGAATTCTACCAAACGTTGCGCCGCAGCGATGCACTCTTCTGGTTCTGCGACCCACGCCACCCGCACGTGTCCGCGCCCTGGATTGCCGGCGGCGGTCTCGCGCGCGAGAAAACTGCCGGGCATGACGGTGATCGCCCGCTCGGCCAGCAGGCGCTGAGCGAAAACCCGTTCGTCCATCGGGGTGGCCAACCAGTGATAGAACCCGCCCTCGGGCTGGATCAGCGGGAAGTGCGGGGCGAGCAGCTGGCTGACCGCGGTAAACTTGTCTCGATACAGTTGCCGATTGGCCAACACGTGTTCCTCGTCTTGCCAGGCCAGCGCCGATACCGCCTGGTGATGGGCGCTCATCGCGCAGCCGTGATAGGTGCGATAACTCAAGAAGCGGGCCAGCAACTGTGCATCGCCCGCGACAAAACCACTGCGCAGACCGGGCAGGTTGGAGCGTTTGGATAAGCTGTGAAAGGCAACGCAGCGGGCAAAGCTGGGGTTACCGCAAGCGTTGCTGGCATCCAGGATGCTGCCTGGCGGCGTGGCGTCGTCGAAGTAGATCTCGCTGTAGCATTCATCGCTCGCGATCATGAAGTCGTATTCGTGGGCGAGGTGGATCAACTCGATCATCTGCGCCTGGGGCATGACTTGACCGGTCGGATTGCCGGGACTGCAGATGTACACCAGTTCGGTGCGGTTCCAGACCGCCGCCGGAATGCTGCTGAAGTCCTGCTGGTAGCTCGCGTCGGGCTGATTGTTGACGTAGTAAGGTTGCGCCCCGCCCAGCAGTGCTGCGCCTTCGTAGATCTGATAAAAGGGATTGGGCATGAGCACCAGCGCGTCATCTCGCCCGCTCAACAGTGCTTGTGCCAGCGCGAACAGGGCTTCTCGGGTGCCGTTGACCGGCAGGGCCTCGGTGTCGGCGTCCAGCGCCGGTCCGAAGCGCTTCGTCACCCATGCCGCCACGGCGGCGCGCAGTTCGTCGCTACCCCGGGTCGCCGGATAATTACCCAGCTGGCGCGCGAGAAAATCGCGATCGGCGAGGGTGCGCAGCACAAATTCCGGAGCCGGATGTTTGGGTTCCCCCAAAGACAAAGAGATGTGCCCTAGATCCGGATTCGGCGTGACGCCAGCCATCAATCCGCGCATGCGTTCGAAGGGATAAGGTTGCAACATTTCCAGGCGCGGGTTCATCGGTTTTTCAACAAGCTCCTAGTGTTGGTTGATCGCCTGATCCAGGCGCTGGCGGATCGCCTGCGCCAGGGTGTAGCTCGGTTCGCCGGGACCGATCGCCGCCCCATGCTCATCGACCACGACAAACGTGTCCTCAACCCGCTCTCCCAGGGTGGTGATTTTGGCGCTGAACAACTGCAACTTGAGATCGACCAGTAACGATGCCAGGGTCGACAGCAAGCCCGGGCGGTCGCTGGCGAGCACCGTGATGGTGGTCGCATCGCCGGAGCCGTGGGTTTCCACCTCGACCTCGGTGGGCCACGGGAGTTCGCGCAACGCCCGGGACAGGCGTTTGCGGCCGCGCTTCTTCGGCGCACTTTCCCCCTTGAGGATGCTGGTCAGCTGCGCACGAATCTCTTCGCGCACGGTGGCGTTGCGTTCGAGCGGGTTGCCGTCCTGATCGATCACCGTGTAGACATCGAAGCACATGTCGTCGCTCGTGGTGTGGATGATCGCATCCACCACGGACAGATCGAAGCGAGTGAGCGCGGCCACCGTGGTGGCGAACAGGCCAGGTTGGTCGGGTGCGTAGATCACGATCTGCGTGGCCCCGTCGCCCGGCATCCCGCCCTGCACGTTGCGCAGCTCAACATACGGCTCGCCAGGGTTGACCTGCATGATCGCGGTACAGATCTCGGCGATGGTCGGCGGGGTGTGACGCAGAAAGAAGTCGTCGCCCAGGCGTTCGAGGAAGGCTGCCGCCGCAGCCTGCGCATCCGCCACCAGGTTCATGCGCTCGAGCGCGCGTTCGCGCACCACCGCGATGGTTGTAGCCCGGTCCGCTGCCGACTCTAACCCGCGCCGCAGCACCCGCCGCGTCTCGGTGTACAGGTGCCGCAGGAGGGTTGCGCGCCAGCTGTTCCACAGGGTCGGATTGGTCGCATTGACGTCCGCCACGGTCAGCGCATAGAGATAGTCCAGGCGCATTTCGGATTTGACTTGGGTAGCGAAGGCGTGCACCACCTCCGGGTCGTAGATGTCCTCGCGCTGGGCAACTGAGGACATCAGCAGATGGCTCTCGACCAGCCAGCAGACGAGGTCACGGTCGGCGTCGCTCAGACCGTGACGCTCGCAGAAAGTGGCGGCGTCGCTCGCTCCCAATTGAGAGTGGTCACCGCCACGGCCTTTGCCGATGTCATGGTAAAGACCCGCGATGTAGAGCAGTTCGAGCTTGGGAATCTTGTGCACACAATGATAGGCGACCGGGAATGCCTCCTGACTGGCGCGATATCGGAAGCGCCGCATGTTGCGGATGACCGCCATGGTATGGGCGTCGACGGTGTAGATGTGGAACAGATCGTGCTGCATCTGCCCGACCACCTGGCCGAATTCGGGGATGTAGCGGCCCAAGACCCCGTAGCGGCGCATCCGAGTCAATTGCGAGACCAGGGTATAGGGCGCCTTGAGCAACTCCATAAACAAGCGGGTATTGGCTGGGTCGGCCCGGAAGGCATCGTCGATCAGGTGTAGGTTGTCCCGCACCAGGCGGATCGTACGACTGCGCACACCGGCGATGTCATTGCGATTGGCCATCACCACAAACAGCTCGAGCAGGCTGGAGGGGTGTTTTTGGAACACATCGTCGTCGATGGCGTCGATGTAGTTGTTCACCAGATGAAAACGCTCGTTCACCGGCTGAATCTTGCTGCGCCGCCGGCGGGGTACCAAGTGTTCGTTGAAATACTGCACGATAATGTCGTTCACCTCGCGCAGTTCGAGGACGTGGCGGTAGTAGTGGTACATGAAGCGTTCAACGCTTTTCTGGGCGTTGGTGTCCACGAATCCGAGGCGTTGGGCCAACTCGCGCTGGTGCGCGAAGTGCAGCCGATCCTCCTTCCGCTCTGCGACCAGATGCAGGCCGAAGCGAACCCACCACAGAAAGCGCTTGCCGTCCTCCAGCCAGCGCCGCTCGATCGGCGTCAAGACCCCAAGCGCCTCCAATTCGGCCGGATCGCTGGTCTCGAACTTGCGCAGGCAGATCCACTCGGCGGTCTGGATGTCGCGCAAACCGCCGGGCGAACTCTTGAGGTTCGGCTCCAGATTGTACTCGATGTGATCGTGGGCCTTGTGGCGCTGTTCCTGTTCGTAGATCTTGGCTGCAAAGAAGGCGGGTGCGGGCCACAGGTTGCGGCTCGCCATGGTCTTATCCAGCCGCTGCTGTATATCGTCGTCGCCGCACAGCAGACGCCGCTCGAACATCGCGGTGGCGATGGTGATATCGCCCTTGGCTTCGCTGCGGCATGCGCGAATGCTGCGCACGCTGTGACCGACCTCGATATTGAGATCGAACACCTCCTGCCAGAACAACTCGATCGCGCGGGCATGACGCTCCGGCTTCTGTGCCACGATCAACAGGTCAATATCGGAATGCGGGTGCAGCTGGGCGCGACCATAGCCGCCGACCGCAAACAGCGCGACGCCCTCGGTGGCTTCCAGATGGCGGGCATAGATGCCGCGGATGAGCGTGTCCATGCCGGCCGAGAGATCGCGGATCAGGTCGTCTATCTCATCGTTGCGCCAGTAGCGTGAGGCCAGCCCGTCGTGAAGTTCTGCCAGCTCCGCGCGGTTGCGGGTGATCTGTTCAAGCAAGGGATTCTTCGTTCCGCAGGGTGAAAATCTCGCATCCATCCGCGGTCACCATTAGGGTGTGCTCCCACTGGGCCGACATCTTGTGGTCCTTGGTGACTGCCGTCCAGTGGTCGGGCAGGACTTTGATGTGGCGTTTGCCGGCGTTGATCATCGGCTCGATGGTAAACGTCATCCCTTCCTCCAGCACGATACCGCTCCCGCGCCGCCCGTAGTGCAATACCTGGGGGGCGTCGTGGAACACTTTGCCGATGCCGTGGCCGCAAAACTCTCGCACCACGCTGAAGCGGTTCGCCTCGGCGTGCCGTTGGATCGCATGGCCGATATCCCCTAGATGGGCACCCGCGCGGACGCTTTCGATACCTTTATAGAGGCACTCCTGGGTGACCTTGACCAAGCGTTTGGCGAGCACGGTGGGCGGACCGACAAAAAACATCTTGCTCGTATCGCCGTGGTAGCCGTCCTTGATGACGGTGATGTCGATGTTGAGGGCATCACCGGCCTTGAGGGTCTTTGCCGGGGGTCGGGATGCCGTGGCAGACCACGTGGTTGACCGAGGTGCAGATAGACTTGGGGAAGGGCTGCTGAGGGCCGCCGCCGCCGTAGTTGAGCGGGGCTGGGATACACCGCAACTCGTCGACGATAAAGTCGTGGCAGATCTGGTTCAGCACCTCGGTGGTGACACCGGGTTGGACGTGGGTGCCGATCATCTCGAGCACGCTCGCCGCGGCCCGCCCGGCGGCCCGCATGCCTTCTATATCTGTCTCGTTCCTGGTGAGCGCAACCATGCTCGTTCCTTATCTTGTACTTGCACAGAGCTGTTTGCTGGCATATGTCTATGTGCTGAATTACCGCTGTCTGCTGGCTTCGCGCCGTGTGCTGATAGCCGCCTGCCAATAATCGGACCATCAACCGCCAGCGGGCGCAGTTTGGCGCACCGACATTGGCGTCTCTTAGAACCCTGGCTCGAAGCGGTGGGGCACAGCCGGGTATTTTCGTTGCTTTTGTGGCGCGGTGTCCAGCATCGGCCGCGGTGGCCCTGGACAATCGAGCGCCCCAGTGCCTCCGCCCATGCTGATCTGCTGCATTTCAGGGCTTGGGAGAAGGGCTAAGCTGTGGTATAAAGCGCGCGCTCACGGGGCAAGGCAATGGCCTATACCCCGATTCGGTCTGGCCGCCACAACCTGGTGGGTAAGCAGATCACTAAAAATCGACCGGTGCTCGACACGCATCCTCGGGTGCCCCGGCCAGTTTCGGGGTTGGTATGCGGGAGTAGCGGTTTAGTTAACTAACCCGGAGTACAATTCATGAGTGTAAGTATGCGCGACATGCTCGCCGCCGGCGTGCATTTTGGCCACCAGACCCGCTTCTGGAACCCGAAGATGGCCCCCTATATCTTCGGTGCTCGCAACAAGATTCACATCATCAATCTGGAACATACGCTGCCCGCGTTCAACGAGGCGCTGATGCAGATCCAGAATATGGCCCGCAAAGGCAACAAGATCATGTTCGTCGGCACCAAACGGGCGGCCGCGAAAGTCGTGGCTGAACAGGCCGCTCGGGTGTCGATGCCCTATGTAGATCAGCGCTGGCTCGGTGGCATGCTCACCAACTATAAGACGATCCGCCAATCTATCCGGCGTCTGCAGGATCTGGAGAAGCAGGCCGAAGACGGCACATTCGACATGCTGCCTAAGAAAGAGGCGCTGCAGAAGACCCGTCTGATGAACAAGCTCGACGGCTCTCTGGGTGGGATCAAAGAGATGGGCGGGCTGCCCGATGCGCTGTTTGTCATCGACGTTCAACACGAGCAGATAGCGGTCAGCGAGGCTAACAAACTCGGTATCCCAGTGTTCGGCATTGTCGACAGCAATTCTGATCCCGACGGCGTCGACTACGTCATCCCGGGCAACGACGACGCGATCCGCGCGATCCGTCTGTACGTGATGGCGGTAGCGGATGCGATCGCAGCCGGTCAGAGCCAGGCGTCGGCCAACCACGATCCGGAGGAGTTTGTCGAACAGGCCCAAGCCGAAGAAGCCGCTGCGCCTGTGGCAGAAATCTCACCCGGCGTGCAAGCGTCCGTAGAGCAGGCGCTGGCCGAGGAAGAGGCGGAGCAGGCTGAAGAGTCGAAGCCGGAAGCTTAAGTCCACCCACCACCACCTTTGTTTGAGGAGCAAGACTGATGGCCATTACCGCTGCCATGGTTAAAGAACTGCGCGAGCGTACCGGGCTCGGCATGTTGGATTGCAAGAAAGCGTTGGAAGAGACCGACGGCGACCTGGAGCTGGCGATCGAAGAGTTGCGCAAGAAGAGCGCGCTGAAGGCAGCCAAAAAAGCCGGTCGCACCACAGCCGATGGGCTCCTTGGGGTTAAAGTAGCGGACGATGGCAGTCGCGGTGCCATGGTTGAGGTCAACATCGAAACCGACTTTGCCGCCAAGAACGAAAAATTCATCGCCTTCGTGGACAAGGTACTCAACCTGGTCTACGAATCCACCGATGGCGACCTGGCCGCGATTCTGGCTGCCGGTGTTGACGCCGAGCGGGAAACCCTGGTGCAGGAGATCGGCGAGAACATTACGGTGCGTCGCGCACGCCTGCTTACCTCCGAAGCCGGTGGTATTGCCAGTTATCTGCACGGTGACCAGCGCAAAGGCACATTGGTTGCTCTGTCCGCCTCGAACAACGAATTGGGTCGCGACATAGCGATGCACGTGACCGCGATCAACCCAATGGTCGTGCGCAGCGAAGACGTGCCCGCCGATGTGCTGGACAAAGAACGCGAAATTTACAGCACCCAGGCCCAGGACAGCGGCAAGCCGGAGGAGATTGTCGTCAAGATGGTCGAAGGCCGGGTGCGCAAGTTTCTCGCCGAGGTCAGCCTGGTCGATCAGCCGTTCGTGAAGGATCCGAACACCAAGGTCGGTGCGCTCGCCAAAGCAGCGGGTGCCGACGTGGTCGACTTTGTCCGCTTCGAAGTGGGAGAGGGCATCGATATCGATGACGTCGATTTCGCTGCGGAAGTCGCGGCACAGCTGAAGGATTCAGAATAAACAGCCAGACGTAACGGGGCGCTTCATGGCCAGTTCGGTAATGCTCAAACTCAGCGGCGAAGCCTTAAGCGGTGACGCGGGGTTTGGCATCGATCCGGGCGTGCTGGAACGCCTGTGCGATCAACTCGAGACGCTGCGCCAAGCCGGTCACAGCATCGCCTTGGTGCTGGGAGGCGGTAATCTGTTCCGTGGCAAAGCGTTGGCTGATCACGGCATGGATCGTGTGGTCGGCGACCGCATGGGCATGCTTGCCACGGTAATGAATGCACTGGCGATGGCCGACTTCGCCAATCGGCGCGGCCTGCCCGCCAGCGTCTACAGCGCCATGGCCATTGACAGTATTACCCCTTGTTACAATCGCGATCTGGCCCGTGCCGATCTGCAGGCCGGTAAGGTTGTTTTGCTCTGCGCCGGCACCGGCAACCCGTTCTTCACCACCGACACCGCTGCCTGCCTGCGCGCGATCGAACTCGACTGTGACATGGTGTTAAAGGCCACCAACGTCGACGGAGTCTACAGCAGCGACCCGCGCAGCGATGCGAACGCTGAGAAATATGACCGTATCAGCTATGATGAGGTGCTCAACCGCGGGCTCGGGGTGATGGACTTGACCGCCATCGTGTTGTGCAAGGAAAACGCGATGCCGCTGTTGGTATTCGACATCGGTGACGACAACGCCATCGTGCGGGTGGTTGAGGGCGAAGCCCTGGGTACCCGGGTGGTGCCCTGAGCGGGCGACGCCGGGCCCGAAGGCGCTTCGCTGCGATTGGTGACAAGTCACCTAAACAAGAAACTGGGTTTGAGAAAAACTGGTTTGGAAGCTGGTTTACGCGAAACCGGTTTGAGAAAAGCTGGTTTGAGAGAAGCTGGTTTGAGAGCTGGTTTGAGAAAAGGACCTGACAGTGATAGATGAAATTCTTGCCGATGCCAACGAGCGGATGGGGAAATCCTTAGAATCGCTGCAGGCCGCGTTTGCGCGCATCCGCACCGGGCGTGCCAACCCCGCGTTGCTCGACACGATTTCGGTCGAGTATTACGGTAGTCAGACCCCGCTGAATCAGGTCGCGTCGATCTCGGTGGAAGATGGACGCACGCTGGTGGTGTCGCCGTGGGAGAAACCGTTGGTGCCTGATATAGAGAAAGCGATCCTGAAGAGCGACCTTGGGATCACACCGGTTTCCTCCGGCGATGTGATCCGTGTACCCCTGCCCCCGCTGACCGAAGAAAATCGCAAGGATCTTGCGCGTCAGGCGAAGCAGGAGGCCGAGAATGGCCGGGTCGCGATCCGCAACATCCGGCGTGAGGCGATCGCCGATGTGCGAGAGCTTGTCAAAGAGAAAGAGGCTACGGAGGATGAGGGTCACAAGGCCGAAGAACGGATGCAAGGATATACCGACAGCCGGGTTGCCGAGGTTGACGCGGCTTTGGCCACCAAAGAAGCCGACCTGATGGAAATCTAAGCTCGATGTCGGCTACCGATTCTGAAGTTGCGCAGTTGGCCAGCACCGCCGAGGCAGTCCCGCAACACATATGTATCATCATGGATGGCAACCATCGCTGGGCGTCAGCGCGGCGCCTGCCGGGTGCAGCCGGCCATCGAGCCGGCGCGAAGAGACTGCGTGAAATCGCCGAGAGCTGTGCGGAGGCAGGGGTGCGTAATCTGACGCTGTTCGCCTTCAGTACCGAAAACTGGGGGCGGCCGAACAAGGAGGTCAGCCTGCTGATGGACCTTATGCGCCACGTCATGCAGGACGATATTCGCGAGCTCGATCGTCGTGGTGTCCGATTGCGTGTTATCGGTGACAAAAGCCGGTTCGCCGAGGATATCCAGCAGCAGATGGCGGAGTGTGAAGCGCTGACCGCTGACAACTGCAAATTGAATCTCAATGTGGCGGTCAACTACGGCGGGCGCTGGGACATCGTCGAGGCGGCCAAGGCGGCCGCCCGCGCAGCGATCGACGGCGAATTGGACATCGATAGCCTGGATGAAACGGTGTTCAGTGGTTATACCGCGCTCGGGGAGTTACCCGATCCGGATCTGTTAATCCGGACCGGGGGTGACTATCGGGTCAGCAACTTTCTGCTGTGGGACCTGGCCTATACCGAACTCTATTTCACCGACACCTATTGGCCTGACTTCGATACCGATAGCCTGCACGGCGCGCTGGGTGAATACGCACAGCGCGTGCGCCGCTTCGGTAGTCGTTGACCGGCGCATCTGAGTACGGGGTGCTACGCTCTCGGATCATCACCGCGCTGACGCTGGCCCCGCTGGTTATCGCGGCGGTATTTTTGAGCCCCGCGCCTGTGTTCGCGCTCTTGTTTTGTCTGATCATCTGCCTGGGTATGTATGAGTGGGCCGGTCTCGCCGGTTATTCCCGACCGGTCGCACGCATCTTCTACTGCGTCGTTTTTGCGGCGTTGTGCGCCATCCTCTATATGCTGCCGACGCTCCAAGATGAACTCCTGGGCGTGGGGGCGATCTTCTGGATCAGCGCCATGCTAGGCGTGGTTGTCTACCCGCGCGGTGGTCGCATCTACCGCCAGCGCGCGCTGGTTGCGGCGGTCGGCTGGTTGGTCGGGGTGTGCGCCTGGGTGGCGCTGCTCAAGGTGCGGGGTGCCGAACAGGGCTCGATCTGGTTGCTGTGGGTGTTGGTGCTCGTCTGGGCGGCAGATATCGGTGCTTATTTCGCCGGCAAAACCTTTGGCCGCCACGCCCTGGCGCCCAACGTGAGCCCTGGCAAAACCTGGGAGGGTGCGGCGGGTGGTACCGCGCTCGCGGCCCTTGTGTGTAGCGTAGCGTTGCTTTTGTGGCAAGGATTTACCTGGCAGTGGCTGCTGGTGATCTGCGTGTTGGTGGCGATCTCGATCTTTGGCGATCTGTTCGAGAGTGTGCTGAAGCGTTCGAGTGATACCAAGGATTCGGGCAATCTCCTGCCCGGGCATGGCGGCATGCTCGACCGCATCGATTCA
>JBCCHL010000121.1:0-14113 GCA_039028775.1 Pseudomonadota bacterium
CTTTAACTGACACGCCATTTTTTTCTCGCAAGGACCACACCCTTCGAAGGGAACATTTTGCAACTGGAATCCTCAAATAGGGATAATGCGTTATACGCCACGCGCAACTTATTAGACTGAATGACCCACATACCTTCCGCCTGTTCGCACCCAGCACCGCATTCGGCGGCCGTGGAGGGTATGCTCGCCAACCGACGTCCACCCCTGAAGCTACTGACCATCATGCTGTTCGCTGCGCTTTCTCTTGGCGCGTGCGGTGGCGGAGGCGGCGGTTCCAGTCGGCCCGCAGCAGCCATCACCCCGCCGCCGGTAAACCTGGCGCCCCAAGCCGTGTTCACGCTAAGCGCCAACAGCGGACCCGCTCCGCTGATTATCACCACCGACGCGAGCGGGTCGCAGGACAATGACGGTTCCATTGTCAGCTATCGCTGGAACTTCGCGGGCACCCAGCAGGTGGGGTTGCAGGCCAGCCATACCTTTGCCCAGGCGGGGTCCTTTGTCGTTTCCCTGACCGTTGAAGATGAACTCGGCGCGCAAGGTACCAGCCAGCAGATCGTGACCGTGGACGAGCCGCGCGCCCGCGTCCGCGGTCGCATCGACATCCTGACATCAACCGCGATCGACGCCGACGTGAACGATCGCCTGTCCCTGTTGGGGGACAACAACAGCTTCGACCGCGCTCAGCCCATCCCCGCCCCCGGGGTTATCGGCGGCTTTAGCAATATCGCCGGCAGCGGCGAACCGAGCGGGGCGCTGTTCAGCCGTGGCGATCCGGGAGACTTCTACCGGGTCAGTTTAAACGGCGGCGAGATCATCCTGCTGAGTATCGCGGAGGCAGATGCGGACCTCGACCTTCGCCTTTGGAACGAACAGCGCCAGATCGTCGATGCCTCATCGGGGCTGAGTGATATCGAGACGATCCAGGTAGCCAGTGGCGGCAGCTACTACATCGAAGTGCTGGCGGTGACCGGTGCGAGCAATTACATCCTCTCACTCGGACAGAACACCCTGGCCAACGGCCGCAACCGCACGGCCACACGGCTGAGCGATCCACTACGTCCTGGCATGCTGATCGGACGTCGCCAGCCGGGAGACACACATGGCCAAAGCCACCGAGAACTCACCAACCGTCACTTCGAACAACCATTCGAGCCGCTCGGTCTGTACCGCTGGGCTATAGATAAGGCCTGGGAGCAGGAACTGCGCCTGCCTGCCGGCGGCGTGGTATCGGCGAACGCGCGAGCCAAACTCGCCACCTTGCAGGCTGCCAAAGCGTACAGTCTTGACCCACGCATGGCCTACGCCGAGGTCGACGTATTGGTACGACCGCATGCGTTCGAACCAGACGATACGTTCTATCCGTCCCAGTGGCACTATCAGAACATCGAACTTCCCGCCGCGTGGGCGATCACCACCGGGAGCGAAGATGTGATCGTCGCGGTGGTCGACAGCGGGATCCTGCCAGACCACCCGGATCTGATGGAAAACCTGGTCCCCGGTTTTGACTTTATTCGCGACCCGGACAGCGCAGCCGACGGCGATGGCATCGACAGCAATCCGACCGACACCGGCGATCGCGGATTTGCGGGCACCAGCACGTTCCACGGCACCCATGTCGCTGGCACGATCGGCGCGCGGGGCAACAATGGCCTCGGCGTGACCGGCGTTGGGTTCACCACGCGCATCATGCCCCTGCGCACGCTGGGTCGCGACGGAGGCTCGGTGTTCGACGTGTTGCAGGCGGTGCGTTTCGCCGCCGGGTTGGACAACACCTCCGGCACGGTACCGCCAATACCCGCGGACATCATCAACCTGAGCTTGGGCTCCAGCTTTTTCTCTCAGGCGGAACAAGATACCTACACCGAAGTCATCCAGACCGGCATCATCGTCGTGGCCAGCGCGGGCAATGACAGCTCCAGCCTGCCGCAGTACCCGGCGGCCTATGAGGGCGTAATCTCGGTCAGCGCCACAACCATCAGCGAAGAACTTGCCGCCTACTCCAATACCGGCTCGAGCATCGATGTGGCCGCCCCGGGTGGGTCCGCGGTCACCGACCTTAATGGCGATGGTCTGGCCGACGGCGTGATCTCCACGTCCGGAGACGACAGCGGCACGACCGTCGAATTCGCCTACGCCGCACTCAGCGGCACCTCAATGGCCGCCCCCCACGTCGCCGGGGTCGCCGCCCTGATGAAGGCGGTCCACCCGGGCTTGAACACGGCCCAGTTCCAGGCCGCATTGATGGCCGGCGAGATCTCCGACGACTTGGGCGAACCAGGACGCGATGATCGTTTTGGCTACGGACAGATCAACGCGCGCAAAGCGGTGCGGGTGGCCCAGTCCTTAGCCGGTGGCGCCACGGTGGACCCAGGTCCGCTGCTCTCCGCTTCGGCCAGCACACTCAATCTGGGCAGTTTTTTCACCCGCCGCGAAGTGGCTCTCGATAACATCGGCAGCGGTAGCCTCCAGATCGACACGGTGGAAAGTTCCGAACCATGGCTGGTGGTGACCACACCCGGCAGCACAGACGGTCTGGGCAACTATCTCATCCACGTCGATCGCACGGGTTTGAGCGATGGCGCCTATCGCGGCACAGTCACCTGGCGCAGCACGGCGAACGACGTGCACGCGGATGTGATCATGCAAGTGTCGAGCATGGCCTTAGATCCGGATGCCGGTCTGCACTTCGTGATCCTGGTCGACGACCAGGGGGCAACGGTCTCCACACCCGTCGCGGTCAGCGCGAGCAATGGCGGCTACGTGTACGAGATCGCCGATGCGCCGTTCGGCCGCTATCGCCTGTTCGCCGGCACCGACGCCGACGACGATTCACGCATCTGCGATGCCGGTGAAGCCTGCGGGGCTTATCCGACCCTCGATTCACCTTCGCTCGTCGATGTCGAGGGCGATGTGGACAACATCGACTTCACCTCGGGCTTCCGTCTCAATCTGCGCACATCGACCAACGCGCTGCCCACGCAGCCCGCCGCCGCCACTACCCTAGAGACCTTCAAGGTCAATAAAACCGCGCCCGACGGCAACTGAACTTGCACCGGCTTATCGCACTTCTGCTTCCCGCTTATCTGGTCGTAACGATCGGCTGCCAGCCCGCCAGCGAGATAACGATCGCGGAAGTCGCCAATTCCGCCAATTGCGCGCGTCTGCAAGCACCGCTCACCCAGATCGATTTCCCGACCTTGCTAAAGGTGCGCGGTGCACGGGTGATTGAGGGGGCAACCGCAACGGATGAGGCCTTGGACACGTACGCGGGGCTATTCGTCGCGGTCTATATGGGTTTCAGGGAGACCCAGGGTTACGGACTGGAGTTTACGTCGGCCAGGGAAAGTGACGCGGCGATCCTGGTCTACTACCGCTCCATCGCACCGGCCGATCCAGCGAGCCTGCCGGGACTGGGCAGCACACCGTGTTCGGTGTTCGAACTTTTCAACTATCGCGTAGCAAAACCCGTCCGTGTGTATGTCGACGAATCAACTTTTGGCGAACTCACGCCGAGTCCGGTCGTCTCGGATACCCGCCAGGCCGACTGATCCCACCCGCGCGATCAGGACAGGAGTGCGAGTGCGGCCTCGGCCCGGGTGGAGACGCTCTGCTTATAAACTTCGAGGTCCATCTCGCGGTTGTCCCCCATAGCGCCGACCAGATAGCGTTTGTAGACCCCCTGGCCGATGGCGGCAAGGCGCCAGTGCGAGAATGCTCGGTAATAGTTGATCTGGCTCAGATCGCGGCCGGTACTGGCCGCGTAGCGCGCGGTCATCTCGTCACGGCTGGGGAAGCCACCCACCGCCGTGGGAGAAAGGTCCTCTTCCACCTCACCCGGCGCGATCCAGGAATTGAGCAGATAGCCAACATCGGCCAACGGGTCACCGAGGGTACACAGTTCCCAATCGAGTACCGCCTGTATCTTTCCAGCGCCCACAATCATGTTGCCGAGGCGGTAGTCCCCGTGCACGATGGTCGCCCCCACTTGTTCCGGCATGTGGCGCGCCAACAGCCGCTGCGACTCCTCCATTGCTGGAATTTCGTGGGTCTTGGACGCTTCCCACTGCTTAGTCCAGCGCTTCAACTGGCGTGCCAAGTAGGCTTCTTTGCGCCCCAGATCCCCCAGACCCACCGCGTCCGGGTCCACCAGGTGCAACTCGGCGAGCACATCGATCACGTGTTCGCCTAAGCTGCGGCGCTCATGCGCTGGGAGTGACTGCGCAATCTCGGCATCGTGCAGGACCGGACCGGCCACGTAGTCCATGATGTAAAAAGGCGCTTCGTTGATCTGCACATCACTGCATAAGCCCATGGTGGCGGCGACGGGCACTGCGGAATCGGCCAACGCACTGATGATCTTATGCTCACGCCCCATGTCGTGGGCGCTCTCCAGCACATGCCCGAGCGGCGGTCGACGCAGGACAAATACCCGGCCGGACGCGTCGGTCGCAGAATAGGTCAGATTGGAATGCCCGCCAGCGATCAGCGCAAACTTCAGGGGCGGTTGCGCGTCGGGTACATGCGCCTCAAACCAGGCGGTAACCGCCACTGCATCGATGCCTTGCACATCCTCACTCATCACCGCTCCCCTATCGTGTTCTTGACGCTGTCAGCGGCGAACTATAGTACACCCGCCTATAGGGACAAAATTTTGTGCACGACAGAAACCGCCGATCAGTGCGATGCGTCGCAAAGCGAAGGTAGCGGCTCTACGATGTTGGTGTGGAGTGGCAGCAAGTGGGTTGCACAGCTGAGCTGCGATGCCACGAAACGATTACGACCCTGGTCTTTGGCCTCATACAAGAGCACATCCGCTTGGGAGAGCATCACATCCAGTGGTGTTTCGCTGGTCTCACAGGTGACAGTCCCGGCGCTCAAGGTGATCAGGAGTTCCGCTTGCTCGATCCTCAGCGGTCGGCTGCGTACCGCTTGCAGGATACGTTCGGTGAGAAGTTTTGCGCCTTCGCTCGAGGTATGCGGTAACAAGACGATAAACTCTTCGCCGCCGAATCTAGCGAGTACGTCGGTTTTACGCACCGTCTCTTTGATCACCTGCAGGGTGTGGACCAAGGCCGCATCTCCGATCGCGTGTCCATACCGATCGTTGACCTGCTTGAAATGATCGAAGTCCATCAGTGCCAGGCTCGTCGGATATCCCCCACGCCGAGCCAGGTCCAGCTCGCGGCTCGCCAATTCATAGAAGCGACGGCGATTGTAGGTGCCGGTCAACGGATCCGTTTCGCTCAAGCGTTGCAAAGCGGCGTTGGCTTTCTCCAGCCTGACACGCGCAACGACGTGCAGATAACTTGCCAAAGGCGTGATCACCGCAGGTGCGATCAGCGCGATCATCCAACCCACGCTATCGGGTTCCACGCGCCCATGCGCTAGATAACTGATGAACAGGGTGATGCCCAGGGAACCGGCGATCGCGACCATTGTGATCATCACGACGCGGCTCGCTACGCTCTTTCTCTCCTGAACATCGAGCGCCGTTGACTTGAGTTGCGCAGATTGAGAATCCATCGGTGCGACAAGCTGATACAAAGACCGCCACAGTAGCGGGTCTGTCAATTTTTTATCGCGCACTGGTTCAGAAAACGACAATAATTCTGCAAGTGCCACGCCCTGACCCTCTTGGAAATCGTTTTCATAGCCGCTCCCAAACCCAGCCTGAAACGCATGGCCCCGCGAGCATCGCCCAGACATGGCAATTGTGGCTCGGGCTTCACTATTGAGTTGTTAGACGCCTTGGCTATGATGGATGCACAGTTGCGCTCCCACCAACCTGAGCGGAGTGCTCTGGCTCTATTTGCAGCCGGCCGCCCCATAGCACGACAAGGATTCTCAAACGCCATGCGACACTCAATTTTACACCGAATTTTTATCATCGCCGCCAGCCTGTTGCTGGCCGCATGCACCCAACAGAACAACGCACCAGCAGCATCGGACCAGACCCGCGCTGCGCCGCCCACCCCAGCCCCCGCAGTCATCACCAACGAATTACTGCGCACCGTGCTGGCGAAACAACCGGACGACGTTCAGAACCGCTACGATCAGCGTCATCCACAGCAAACGCTGGAGTTCTTTGGCGTCAAGCCGGGGATGACAGTGGTCGAGGCTCTGCCAGGCGGTGGCTGGTACAGCAAACTGCTGTTGCCGTATCTCGGCGAGGAAGGCCGGTTAATCGGCGTTAACTACGCCCAAGACATGTGGCAACACTTCGGCGGCTTCGCCACGCCCGAGTACATCGAGCGCATGAAGACCTGGCCGACAGACTGGCCTGCAGGCGCACGCGAGTGGGGTATCCCGAGCGCAGCTTCAGTCGACGGCTTTGTGTTCGGCGCCATGCCGGAGACGATGTCCGGCACGGCAGATGCGGTGCTGTTGATACGCGCGTTGCACAACATGGCCCGCTTCACCGAAGAAGGTGATTACCTGATGGCAGCCCTCGCCGACCTGCACAAAGTTCTGAAACCCGGAGGTATTGTCGGGATCGTGCAACACGAGGCGCGCCCCGACATGCCGGATGCGTGGGCTAGTGGCGCGATGGGCTATCTGAAGCGCGACTACGTCATCGACGCGATGGAGCGTGCCGGCTTTACCCTGGTCGGCGCATCGGCGGTCAACGCCAACCCCAAGGATCAGCCCACGACCGACGACTTCGTCTGGCGCCTGCCGCCCTCCTACGCGGTTGCAGGCGAGGACGCTGACAAGCGTGCAATGGTCGATGCCATCGGCGAATCCAACCGCATGACGCTGAAGTTTGTGAAGAGCTGAACAAACCCCTGACCACGGCGAACCAAGGAGGATTGAGCATGCAAGCAACCGATGGCGCACGGATGCTGTACCTGATCAAGCGCAAGCCTGAAACGGTGCGAGAAGAATTGGTCGCGCACTGGTTCGCCAACCACATGCCGATTGTGATCGAGGGCCAAAAGGCACAGCGCGAGCGCGGCGCGTTGCATGCCTGGCGCTACATCGCCACCGTCTTCGAGGCCCGTGAGGGCCAGGCGTGGGATGGCGTCGCAGCCCTCTGGTGGGATAAGCCCCTGCCGCAGCCCGAACGGCCATTCGGCGATCCGCCTACCGACAGCTTCCAGGCCAAAGCGGAGCCGTATCTGCCGTGGGCAACGCGCGAGTATGTGGTCATGGATCCCCGCTCCACCCTCGAAGAGCGCGCACCTACCACCGAGCCGGCCTACCCCAACACACGAGCCAACTTCCACAAAGTCACGTTCCTGGTAACCACAAAGCCGGGTATCGACTTCGAGGCGCTGTTTGAGCACTGGTTGGCCATACACGTGCCCAACGTGCGTGACGTGATGGAGCAGGTGGGTGGCTGCGGCTACGTGGTCAGTCACAGCATCGACCCGCAAGCGGCCCCTTACGCCGGAATGGCAGAGCTGTACTTTCCCGATCGCAGCGACTGGGATGCGTATCGCGATAACATACGCGCGGACGGAATGGAGCAGTGGGTGGGCAACGATACCTTGGTGTTGCACGCCAGCATGGAGATGGTCGGCATCCCCTGAGGGCGCGCGATTGCGAGCTACAAGGCGATATCCACGCCCACCGGGCAATGGTCTGACCCAAGCGCATCCGGCCAGATGAACGCATCGGTCACGCGTTTGTCCGCGGAAGCCGAGGCCAGTACATAGTCGATACGCCAACCCACGTTGTTCTCCCGCGCGCCGCCAAACTGGCGCCACCAGGTGTAGTGCCCCTCTTCCTCAGGATGACGCTTGCGGAACGTATCCACCCAACCATGCGCAAGCCACCGCGTTATCTCGTCCCGCTCTTCGGGCAGAAAACCGCTGGACTTCTTGTTGGTCTTCGGCCGCGCCAGATCGATCTCTTCGTGAGCGGTATTGTAATCCCCCAGCACCAGCACCGGACCGCGCTTCTTTAGCGCCTGAACACGGTCGAAAACCGCGGCGTAAAACCCGAGTTTGTAGGCGACCCGGCTGTTGTCGCGATCTTTGCCACTGCCTTTCGGGAAGTAGATGGACGCGATCGCAGTGCGCCCGAAGTGAGCGAGCAGATAGCGCCCTTCGATATCGTATTCTTCGATGCCGAGCGAGGTCTCGACCTTGCTCGCGGCCTGACGACTGTAGATGGCTACCCCGGAGTAACCGGGCCGTTTGGCGGCATGGTAGTAGGCGTGCCAGCCGGGCGGGTTGCGCACCGCTTCGGGCAACTGTTCTTCGAAAGCGCGCACCTCCTGCAAGCACACCACATCTGCGCCACTGCTCTCAAGGAATTCAAGAAATCCCTTTTTGGCGCAGGCCCGCAAGCCATTGACGTTCCAACTAATGATTCGCATGTCAGACCTTAACGCGTTCGCTAACTATCTGCTCAGCGCCGCAGCAACATCGCTGCCCAGCGCACCAGGTTTAATATATCTGCCAGGGCCGCGGCGAAATAGGTCAGCGCAGCGGCGCGTAGGATACGACGCACGGCGGGTTCCTCGCCGGGCGCGATGTACTGGCCCTCGCGCAGGATCGGCAGAGCTTTGCCGAAGCTGGCATCCAATTCCACCGGCAGCGTCACCAGATGCACCAGCATGCGGGCGACCAACCCGGCCATGCCGATAGCGACAATCACCACGGTTGGCACGGGATGCCGGGTCAAGAGACCGATGATCGGTGCGGCCCAGATCAGGGCTGTGCTGGCTCGCGCCACGGTATCCGACCAGGGCACCAATCGCTGGCGTGCTGCATGGCGGGCATCCTCCTGGTGATGTTGGATCGCGTGCCCCACCTCGTGAGCCGCGATCGCCACCGCGCTCAGCGACTTGGACTCGAAGTGCTTGCGCAGCAGACGCACTTTCTTGTCGCCGGGGTCGTAGTGATCCCCCGCTTCAGTGATCTCCACTCCAACGCCATCGATCTCGAAGCGTTCGAGCAGATGCTCCGCCAGCTCTCCGCCGGTACCAGGCATGCCGTCGATCGGCTTGTCGTACGAAGACATCACCCAACGCACCCAGAGATTCGGTCCAAAGACCACCGCGAGGATGATGAGCGCGAGCACAACCCACATGTTAAGTCACTTCGCTCCCGCGCATCCGCACACGCAGCTAGACCTTAGTAGCCCGTCGATTCGCGCTGCTTCTCCTGGGTACCGCGTGCCTCGGCCAGTTCTTTGAAAGCGCCCCTGGCCATGAAGCCCGAGTCGCTGCCCAAGGTGACAAAATTCATACCGAGCTCGAGGTACTTTTGCGTGTACTTCAGACTGCCAGTGTGAATACCGATCGCGACATTGTGCTTGCGGCAGACATCGCGGATATGTTTCACCATCTCCAGATGCTCTTCCTGGGGTTGATCCCCGGACACTGGCAAGCCCATGGCGAGCGCAAGATCCGCCGGACCGATGTAGACCGCATCGAGACCCGGCGTGGTGACAATCTCCTCCACGTTTTCGATACCGTCCGGGGTTTCGATCATAGCGATGACCGCGACATGCTCGTTGGCTTCGGTCGCATAACCCTGACCGCCGTAGAGCGCAGCGCGTATCGGCCCGAACGAGCGCATCCCGTCCGGCGGGTAACGACAGGCCGCGACCGCTTGCTCCGCTTCGGTGCGGTTGTTCACCATCGGCACAATCACGCCGTAAGCACCAATATCCAGAGCTTTCATGATTTCGTAGGGTTCGTTCCAGGGCACACGGACGATCGGGATCGTATCGGTGGTCGAAATCGCGGGCAGCATGCGGGTCAAATCGGTGTAGTCGAGTATGCCGTGCTGCATGTCCACGCAGATCCAATCAAATCCGGCGTTGGCCATCATCTCCGCCGAGTGCACACAGCCGAGCGACAACCAGCAACCTATGGTCTGTTCGCCCCGCCGCCAGGCGCTCAATGCAGTGTTCTCTCGCATGCTCCCTCCTCTTGAAGCTAAAAATAGAAGAGCTCTAGTGTAGCGGGCTGAGCGCTGGTCGCAATTGACCTTTCGCCCTTGTACTAAAGAATCGGGTCAGCTGACCGGAGCCGGCGCATCGTCCTCAGGCGCGGCGGGTGCAGTTTCATACTTACTGCAGGCCGAGCCTGCGTTGAGGGCACGCTTAGCCAGCCCCTCGGCCAAAATCGAGACTCCCCCGGTACTGAGCGCGGCGCCGACGGCGGCCCCGCTTTGCAGCAGACCGAGCGCGTCCACCTCCGGCGTTGGATGGCGCAGCGTGCCGCCGAGCTTGACGAATTTAACAAGGCTGCCGACATTAACCCCCAAGCCTTCGCGCGCCGACGGTGTAAAAGTGAGATCAACCTCCTCACTGAGCAGTTGCACCTGACCGGCGCCGATGATGTCCATCTTGGTGGTCTCCAGGGCAATATCGCCCTCATTTTTGAGCACACCGTCAGCCGCACGCAGGTGCACCACCGCACACTCGATCTGGGTGGATGGGTCCTCGCGATGGAACGGATTGAGCTTGTTCAGCATCTGCATGAAGAAATCTGAGCCGATAATCTCGATAAAGTCGTTGGCCAGCCGCGCATCGCGCAACAGGAACAACACGTCGCCGGCGGTGGAACCCGCCAGTTGCGCCGCGGAGGCGCCACGAGCGGTCAGATCGGCATTCACGCGCACCGCACCGCCGGACAACTCATCGGTGGGGACAAAGCCGAATTGTTCCAGTCGCACCCCATCAAGGGCAAAACGGAGTGTGGCATCGACCGTCGGGGCTTCGTTCTCATCCCCGGCCGAGACCATCTCGCCAGCCCTATCGCCTGCGGCGGTTTCTTCTAACCCAGTCGCCGCCTGGCGAACTCCCTCTCCTTCGGCGACGCTCTCCCCTTCCTTTACTCTCCCCTCCGACATCGCTTCCGCCGCAGGCGCGGGTTCGTCCGAGCTCGCGCCGGTATCCGCAAGATTCAACGCCTGGGCCAACGTCAGCGCCGCCGAGCCGCTGAAGCCGCCATCGCCCAGCGTGCCTTCGAAGGTGTCGATCACCACACCCCGACCGTCGTCTGCCCCCTTCACCGACAGCGCAAAGTCCGAAAACTCGGCGTCTTGAATACGCAGCGTTTCCGCCTGCACATCCACTTCGACCTGAAGATCCTGCAACCAGCGCCAGTCGATCGGTGTCGCGGCGAACAAAGGCGCCTCGGCGGTCTCGGGGTTTGAGGCCTGTTTGCCTTTCACATCGTCTTCCACATCGCTTTCCATCTCTCCGTCCAGCGTCGCCTCGGTCTGCGCGGGGTCATCCGCAGCCACCGGCGCTTCTCCCAATGCAGGCGCCGAGATCAACTGCGCATCGATGCGCGCCTGCACGCGCAGCGGATGATAGCCGTAGGTGCCTTCGGCCTGCCATTTATGTCCCGGGCTGGTCAGATCCAATGCCTGCAGCGCAAGGCTGTCTTGGCGCAGCAGCAGTTGCGCATCGAGTTGCAGCGGAAACAGTTGGCTGGGGTGAAATCCCGCCAGCGGCACGTAGTCCGGCAGCGCGTCACTCTCGAGCCGCAATTCAACTTTCTGCGTTGCCTGAGATACCTCCGTCGTGACAACTGCGGACGATTCGCCGAGATTGATTGTCGCTTCTACTGTGGGTTCGTCTGTCAGGTTCCTGACGGTTCCTACGAGAGAGAGCGGATCGCCCGAATGCGCATCCGCGCCATCGAGATCTATGTCCAACGTGCCGTCGAGTTGCAGCGTCAGCCGGTTTGTTGCCGCCGTGTAGTCCACCTCTCCGCCGAACCCGGACAAGCGCATCGCGCGTACACCTTGAACCGCGTGCAGATGGCTGTCCTGCAACCGCAGGTTGAGTGCCTGGGCGTCACCCGCACCTTGTTCACCCGCCGGGGCATTGGCCAGGTCCCCCCGCAAGTCGGCAGTGAGCGTCAAATCCGGCGCGCTAACACTATGGGTCAGCACCAGCGCAAGGCGCCCCTCCTGCGGGGTCAGGTTGCCCTCGCCGGTATGCCCCACCCCATCCGAGTCGTAGGCGTAGCGCAGTTCGATCCGGTCATCGACGCGCCGTGCATCGAGCCGCACATCCCCCTGACCCTCGATCCGCAACTCATCAATCAGAATACGGGTGAACTGCAGCAGAATCGCCGGGAGGTTCAGCGTCGAAGGCCCCGCACCCGCAGCGCCCGACTGCGCAACCGACATGCGCCGCACGCCTGTACCCTCAATTTGCAACGACCAGAACGGCGTATCGTTCCACAGCGCGGCCCAATCAACCTCTGCGACCAGGTTATCCGTGCGGCTGACAAATCCATCACCGGTTACTTCAACCCCTTCTCCCACCAGCCGCAGCGGGACCAAGGTAAGGGCCAAGCTGCGGGTTTCGATCTGCACCGGGGCAAACACATTGACAAGGCCCAGCACCCAATCAGGTTGTACGCGCAGGAGGGTGAGACCGAGGATGACCAACACCAGCAAGCCCCCGCCCAACCAGGCGCCGATGCGTCCGAGACGACGGATCATCGTCGCCATCCCCGGCCGGCCAGGGGTTGGCCTTGGGCGTTCCGTGCTCGCAGCGTCGCTGTCATAATGGACGTCGTCATACGGGAGAGACGCTTATGAAATTGTGGACCGCAGCCACCCCCAACGGCTGGAAAGTGACCATCATGCTCGAAGAGTTGCGCGAGGCCGGGGTCGAGCTGCCCGATGTGGAGGTGCGCACGATCAACCTGCAAAAGGGTGAACAGTTCAGCGATGAGTTTACCTACCATAATCCGAATCAAAAAATTCCGGTCCTGATCGACGATGACGTCAGCATCATGGAGAGTTGTGCCATTCTGCAATATCTGGGTGAGAAGTATCCCACCCCACTGCTGCCGTTAGATGCACAGCGCTGGGACGTTATACCATGGGTTTACTGGCAGGCGGCGAATGTCGGACCAATTTTTGGTAACAAGCTAAGCTACACACGTTATATGGACAACGTCGACCCGGTGCAGAAAGAGCACCCCTTGGAACGCTTCGGCAAAGAAGCGCTACGTCTGGCCGCGGTTTTGAACAACCGCCTGGAGGGTCGCGACTTTGTTTGCGGTGAACACCTGACCATTGCGGACATCGCCCTCTGGCCATGGATACGCGGCTGGAAGTGGAGCAAGGTCAACATGACGGAACAACCCAACGTCATGGCCTGGATCGACCGGGTCCGTAACCGTCCCGGCGTCGAGCGCGGCATCTCCTACGGGGTCCCCAAAGATGAGATCGACCAGTGGAGCGCAGAGCGCAAGGCCCAGTACCGCCAGGGCGGTTCATCGATCGCGGACAACAGCAAGTTGCGCAGCGACGTGTGAAGCGGGGACAGCTTCGCCGAGGTTCGCGGCGGAGGCGCTTTTCGGACGTGCGCAGCGCGCTATTTTGTTAAGCGCATGGCCTGGGTTCTCAGTGAAGAAGTAACAGGAGGCCTGAGGTAACTGGGTAGCTTTGCGCGGGGATACAATCCGGTCTTTCGATTGCCCGAACAGTTCCAATGTCCGCTCAACAGCTGATGCCGGAATTATTTCCAAAAAAGTATCGTTGCTTTCGGCCACCTTCGGACATTCAAATCGCGACTGAGATAGATATCAAACCATCGCATCGGGAATGCCGATTTGCGCTGAGTAAACATGGGTTTTTGGGCTAGCCCATCTGACGCTTCGTAACACTGCATAGCATCGTTGCTGCCTAACACCGAAACAAACGAGTACGGCATCGCTAAAAACTCACACTCATCTCCACGCCAAACTGGCGCACGGTTCCTATGGAAAAAGACGGTAGCGGCGAGTCTACGACGCGGGTGTTTCTTCCGGAGGTACTGATCTGCTGAAGGTTGCGAGACAAAATATACTCTTCGTCAAAGATGTTAGAAGCGAATGCAACTACTTCAATGTTGTTAAACCTGAAGCCAGTCCGAACATTTACAAGAAAAAAGTCGTCATTCCTATCGACTTCTATGTTTTCAACGATGGACTCCATTTGTTTTTCCTCTTTTGGTGAGAGGTGCAAAGCTTCGTTGACCGAGTAGGAGAAAAAACCATACTTCTTGATTTGATGGGCTAGTTCTGTCCCTTTGAGGAAATCCTCGTGAAAGATAATCGAAAAGCCCTTTTGCTCAATGATTAGCTGGCTGTCCCATTGGATGACTTGCCGAGGAGCTACGAAAATCATGGCGCCATTGCTGA
>JBCCHL010000122.1:0-13951 GCA_039028775.1 Pseudomonadota bacterium
CTCTGGGAAGAATATAAATATGGCTTCATAAAAAAAATGGTTTTGAATGGGATTGCAAGAGGTAAAAAAGAAGGGATCTTCAGAAAAGATGTAAATGATGAACTGATGGCCAATTTCCGGCCGCCGGTTATGACGGCAACCTTCCCTTCCAGTCTACTCATGTGTCCTCCCCCTTGTTTTGTCCCGCTTCGTCCCAGGCGGATTGTTCTTTTGCGCTGCTAAGCGATCCTGTTTCGATTCGGCTAGGCAAACGCCTGTTCCAGATCTGCGATCAGATCCTCGGTATCTTCAATCCCCACCGACACCCGGATAAGCGAGTCCCGGATTCCCATGCTCGCCCGGCGCTGCGCTCCCATTTCGTGGTATATCGTGTGGGCTACAGGGATAGCCAGGGTACGATTGTCGCCCAGGTTGGTCGAATTGATAACCACCTGCAGGCGGTTCAAGTACGCCCACAAATCCACATCCTCGGCGAGTTCAAAACTGAGGATCGCCCCCGGATAGCGGAACAGTTCGGCACTGCGCTGATGTTCAGGGTGTCCTGCGAGACCCGGATAGTAGACCTGCTGCACTTGCTCGTGGGCGTCTAAGAACTCCGCGATGGCCTGCGCAGACACGCACTGCTGGCGCAGCCGCAGGGCCAGCGTTTCCGCACCGATCGCGATGTGGTGCGCCGCCTCGGCCCCGAGGGACGCGCCAAAATCACGCAGGCCCTTCTTGCGAATCTGGGTGATACCCCACTTTTGAGGATCACCCTGACGGTAATCGTCGTAGATGTTGCGGAACGCCGACCACGAAAAATTGCCCATCTCGGTGACCGCACCGCCCAGCGCATTGCCATGGCCGCCGATGTACTTGGTCAGGCTGTTCACGACCAGACTGGCGCCCACGTCTTTGGGTTGGAAGAGATAGGGTGAGGTCATCGTGTTGTCCACCACGTAAACAATGCCGCGCTGTGCGCACAGTTCACCGATCTCCCGCAGCGCGCTGACCTGCGTGCGCGGATTGGCGATGGTTTCAACAAATACGAGGCGCGTTCGTTCGTTCATCGCCGTCTCCACGGCCGCCACACTGGTTGCATCGACAAAGCTCACGTCGAGCCCCTGGGCATCAAAAGAATTGAACAGGCTGTTGGTATTGCCAAACAGGAAGGCGCTGGAGACCACATGGTCGTCCGCTCGCAGCAGCGAGAAGAAGATCGAACCTATCGCCGCCATCCCAGTGCCGAAACACACCGATTTAACGCCGTTCTCCATCGCGGTCACCTTGGCTTCCAGCGCATCGACCGTCGGATTGATCTGACGGCTGTAGGTATGCCCGGCCACCTTTCCCTGGAACACGGCCGCCAGGTCTTCCGCGCGCTCGTAACCGTAGGCGACGGAGGTGTGGATGGGCTTATGCACCGCGCCATGCTCCACGCCATCGCGGCGGTCGCTGTGGACTATCTGGGTCGTAAATCCTTTCATCGTCAGTTGTTGGTCTACTGGGGGGACGCGCACTATACGAGCACAGCGGCGGGATGCAAATGCTCCACCGGGAAGTTTACGCCACAGAGCCCGGCAGCATCGAGCGCCGGTCCGCCGTGCACGCACCATGCGCGGCCTCGGTTAACATCCTGTTGGTTTGCTACGCGCGGGGCTAGCCAGTCACCACCGCAACCGGGTCACTTTCCACCACATCGGCGAACGAATTTTCACGCAACAATTCGATCAGCTCACCAGCAGGCACGGCCGGCGAGAATATAAACCCTTGCACCTCTTCGCAACCCTGCTCCTGGAGATAGCGCAGTTGGGTGCGGTTTTCCACGCCTTCCGCGACCAGATCGAGCTTCAAGCCCCGTGCCATCGCCACGATCGCGTCGATGATGGTGGCATCACCCTGCTCCGCGCGGATATCGCCGACAAAGGTGCGATCGATCTTCAGGGTATTGATCGGGAACTGCTGCAGATAAGACAGTGAGGAATAGCCGGTACCGAAGTCATCGATCGCGATCCGTGCCCCCAGCTCACGCAACTTGCGCAGCTTTGGTACGATGACCTCCATGTCTTCCATCAACGTACTTTCGGTCAACTCCAGCTTCACCGCGGTCGGCGCTAGACCGGATATCTCCAACATGCTTTGAAAGCGGTCGAAGAAGTCTTCTTGTTCGATCTGTGCTGCGGTGAGGTTGACCGATAGGCAGATATCACCGAACCCGAGGCGCTGCCAGGAAGCGACATCATGAAACGCCTGCCGCTGCACGTATTGATCGATTTGGCTCACCAGGCCAGTCTCCTGAGCGAGGGGTAGAAACTCATTCGGGGTGATCACTCCGCGCGTTGCATGTCGCCATCTGACGAGAGCTTCCACGCCTCGAATCGCACCGTCGACCAGCGACACCTGGGGCTGATAGAACACCTCAAACTCGCCTTGGATGAGTGCATTGCGCAACTCACGCTCCAGGTTCAGGCGGGTGGAGAACTGGTGGTTCATCTCATCGGAGAAAAACTGATAGCCGTTCTTACCGCGCGCTTTGACATGATACATCGCGATGTCCGCGTTCTGCACCAGACCTTCGCCGGTTTCCCCCGCTTCGGGGTACATCGCGATACCTATGCTGGCACCCACGAACAACTCGTGTCCTTCGATCACAAACGGTTCATTGAGCCGATTGAGGATCTTCTCCGCGATCACCACGACATCATCACGGGTGCGTACTTCGGGCAATAGCAGTGTGAACTCATCACCTCCGAATCGCGCCAGCGTATCGCCGCTGCGCAGGCAGCTCTGCAGCCGGTTAGCCACGGCTTTGAGCATCCGATCGCCCATGTTGTGTCCGAGCGTATCGTTGACCAGTTTGAAACGATCAAGGTCGAGAAACATTACTCCGAGCTTGCGCTTGTTACGCCGGGCCTGGGTGATCGCCAGATTGAGACGGTCCTTGAGTAGCACCCGGTTCGGCAGGTGGGTCAGCAGATCATGATATGCCTGAAAGTTGATCACCTCCTGGGCCTGCTTACGCTCGCTGATGTCCCGCGCGGTTCCATAGGTGCCAACAAAGTTCTTGCGCGTGCGTTCGTTGGTATCGCTGTAGATGCCCATGGCCGTGAGCTCGGTCCACACCGTCGAAGCCCGAGCGTTGCGTCCCGACACCCGCCGCCGCAGACGGACTTCGATATTGCGGGCCGCGCGATCGCCCGTGCGTCGCTCGTTGAACAGATTGTTAACCTGTGTCAGGTCATCGTCGTCGACCAATTCGGAATAGTGCTTGCCCAGCAGCTCTTGCTTGCTAAAGCCCAGCATACTGGTCAGGCGGTCGTTGACGAATGTGAAGCAACCGTTGCGATCCAGCATGTAGACGAGATCGGGCGAACTGTTGACGATAAAACGGTGCAGCTCTTCCGACTCTTTGAGCTGTACTTCCATCTGCGCGTGCTGCTTCTCGAGCTTCACCTGGCGCAATGCTGTCTCGACGGTGGCGATCAGTTCCGCCGCCACATAGGGTTTTTTCACGAAGTCGAAAGCACCACTCTGCAGAGCATGTTTGACGCCGCTGAAACTGGAGTCGCCGCTGACCACGATGATTTTGCTGGACAGTTTTTCCCGGGCGGCAAAATCTAGAATATCGTGACCGCTTACGCCCGGCATGATGAGATCGAGCAGGACCACATCGTAGTGACATTCGCCCAACGCACGCATGGCAGCCTCACCACCCAACGCCTGATCGGCTTCATAGCCATACAGGGTCACCAGATTGTGCAGCGAGGTGAGGAGTTCTTCCTTATCGTCGACCAGCAACAAGCGGACCTGTTCCGGGTCTGGGCTATCGCGGTTGATCAATTGCGCAAACGATTCTCGCGGACTCTGATTATTGCCCATACGCCTTAGCTGCCAGTATCGAATAGTGAGCAGGGTAGTCGTGTCATTGTGTTTTGCAGAGCACCGTTGCTGTCACCTGAGGTTTTTTGAGCGCTCGCCTTGAGGCCATCAAAGCTTCTCAGTCTTGCTGGCTTCGAAGCGTTTGGTGCTTTCGTTAACCGCGTCCGTTCACCGCGTCCGTCGCGTCTGCTGCTTCCGGCCTGAGAACAGATGGGGATAGCCCGAGCTCGCGGTTGCCCGCACTTTACCGCTAAGACGCCGTATCGCTAAGCCGCTGTCATCCCGCAACAGGCTATCCTTCAGCACGGTCACACGTGTGCACCATAGGAAGCGTCAAAAGGTCACCCAGGTACTTCGTTCCGGTCCCCTCGACCCGCCCATGCCCAAGTCACATCGAACTGGCTGAGGTCCTTATTGTTTCACCGTTGTGAGGTGCATTTGAACAAGATTGACTGGCCAGGTAAAGCCTTGAATTTACGGAGGCTTTTGATCGGTAAGGCAGAAATCTTGTCAGCTTATCGGCGCGGGAGCTCCCCGGGTTGAGCGTAGGGTAGCGGCCATAGCGAATAAACTCGGGCCAGCGCCGACAATGCCAACGCATGTTTGAGTTCACCCTCCTGCACCGCTGCACGCACCTGATCCTCACTGAACAGCTCGATGCGGATCGCCTCGCCATCGCCGAGCTCCTGCTGCGAACTGCGCACCACTTCCTGCGCCAACCAGTGATGGCAGAGATTATTCTGAAACGCCGGATTGGGTTCCACCGCCCCGAGGTAGGTCCAACGATCGGTTGTGTATCCGGTCTCTTCCAGCAATTCACGCGCGGCAGCGGTACGTGAATCTTCTCCCGGATCAACCATGCCGCCCGGCGTTTCCAAGGTAGTGTATCCCACCCCGAAACGATACTGACGGATCATCACGCAACGCTCTTCGGGATCTAGAGCCACAACGTTGACCCAGTCCACGGACTCGAGCACGAGGCGTTCGAACGTCTTGCCATTGCGCGGATTGCGCAGGGTGTCCATACGCTTGTCAAACAGGATCAAGCCCGCGTCTGTATCGTAACGCGTTCCCAGGTGTTCCCATTCCAGGTCAAAGGTGGGGGGTGTTTTGTCGCTCATCGGTACGTCTATCGATATCAGATTGTAGTTCGCGTGTCCGCAGGCCTTATCCATTCGGCGCCCACCACACAGGGTTCAGTGGTCCTGCTGCAGGTCCGGTTGTTGATCATATCCGGTCAGCTCCATATAACCACGCCCCAAGCGTCGTCGACCGTCCGCCCCGAATACCCCGACGATACCCTCGTAATAAGTGATGCCTGTGTGCATCAATTGATCGTCGACCAGAGCGCGTACCACAAACGTCTCCGCACCCAGAGTCAAGCGCCAACCGATAGGCCAGGCATACCCGGCAGCATCGCGCCAGAAGACCTCGGGATGCAGTTCGAAGTCCTCGGCCGACAGCGTTTGGGCGGCGCTCGCCGCGACCAGCTTGCCATGGTCGTAAGGATCCCGCGCACCGTCTTTGCGACGCAAACGAAATGCCATCAGGCTGCGCTCGTCATCGAGATAGAGGGAGAACCAATCCCAACCCGCCAGGTGATCGCCCAATACCGACGTACTCCACTCCCGGTCCATCCAAGCGCGCCCGACAACCGAGTGGCGTTCATCCTCGACCCGCAGTTCTCCCCGCACCGGCATTCCCGGCAGGGAATAATAGTAGCTGGCCTGCCCGGGACCTTTGGCCGAAAGCCCTTGCTCTCCCTGCAGCACGACCCCCTCAGACATCTCAAACCACAACTCAACCGCAAGCTCTCGATCTGCGGCGCTCAGCAACCAGCGCCCATCGTCGGTAGCCGCCAGGGTCCAGTCGTCGATCCGCGCCAGAAAGGTAGGCTCGGTCTCGACCGACGCGTTATCCGGGTGCCCGCGCGAGAAACGCTGCGCGTGCAGGTGCTGATCCGCCGCGACATCGGTGACCGCCAGATGCGCCAAAAATGCCTGCCCGCTGCGCCACGGGTTGTCATCGCGCGCTGCCTCGCGCGGCGCGCGCAGCGCCTGTCGAAACAGAGTGAACTGGGCCCCGAACTCCCGACCATCGGCGTCAGCGAGCACGGCGGTGACGTACCACCACTCGCTACGGAACCCCGGATGCGGGCCATGGTCTTGGGGGAACACAAAGCGACGGACTTCGTCCGCGCGCTCGAATTCCGCGCTCGCGTCACCGCCGAGGAAGCGCCCGACCTGCAGACTCGGCGCGGGGTCAGCCAGCCGCCCAGCGTCGCACCCGGCCAAAAACAAACCGACGGCAATTCCGCAGCAAATCTGCCCGCACCCGCGCCAAGCCGACCACCCGATCAACTCAGCACCCCTGAGCTCGAATTCTCCTTGCGCCCCGGGGCGATCACGCCGGCGATCAACGCCGCGACCAGACCGAGCAACAGCGGCGGCCAGACAGACTGCCAGCTCACGTGCAGTGTGATCGCCCAGCCGAAGGCGCGGGGGTTGACCAGATCGCACAACAAATAGGCAAACCAGATGCCGAGAGGCGTCGCTAACAGCATTGCAAACACGCCGACCGCCAACGCCCGGCCGAAGTCCATCTGGACGTTCTCCCAGGAGGTAAATCCCAGGGTGGAGAGCAGCGGGACGCTGGAGCGGCGGTTGAAGCGTAGGGCGTTGAGCGCGATGTAGATACCGAGGCTGGCGACCAGCAGGGCGATGGCGAGCAACACGTCGGTGATCAGAAATGTCTGTTCGAAAGTCTCCAAGGCGATCCGCTTGATCTGCGCCTGATCGGTGACTTGCAACCCGAGGTTACGCAACGCGGCAAGTCCGGGTGGTGGCAGTCCGTTTACCGCCAGCGAGTCAAGGCTCCCCGCAATCTCGCCCCGGCTATCGATCAACAGCCGGGGATAGAGATCGCCAAAGCTCTTGAATACGTGGGTGATCCTGCGCGGGCTGCCGAGCACCTCGAGTTGATCGCCCCGGCCTACGCCAAACTTCTGCGCAACCTGCTCGCCAATCCAGACCTCGCCATCGCGCACGGTGCCGCCATAGGCGTAGCGCGCACTCTCCAGTCCATCCAGGCGCGTGTATTGCACTTCTACCTGCACGCCATTGACGCGACTGCGCTGACCGAAATAGGCCTGCACGCGAGCCCCGGGATAGTTCGTGGCGACCAGGCCCTGCGCGGTGGCGAGCTGTGACGGCTCGCCGCGCACCACCCAATCGTAAGAGAGTCGTCGTTCGAGCATCTGCGTGAATTCAATCCGGAAGCTGTCCACCATCAACGCGATACCGAGTGCGGTGGCCACGGCGAGCATCAGACCGCTGATCGCAACGGCCAAATCGCCCGGAAACCAGGCGATCTCCCGGGCGCTCAGGCGCAACAACAACGGACCGGTAAAGCGATGAGCGACACGCTTAAGCGCCCGCAAGACCGGCCAGATCAGCACCGCGACCAAAAATCCGCTGGCGGCAATGCTAACGAAGCCACCCATCAACCCCAACGCGGGCCAGACATACCCTAACCACGCCGCTACGCCCAGCGCCAGGGCGAACAAACACAGCGATCCCCGCTCGTTTCCCAGAGCATTGCGGTAGGCCATGAACGCACCGACCAAACACACCCCCACCCCACACAACACCGCCTTGCCAACCACCCATGCATCCAACGGCTGGGTAAGCGGTACCGTGGCGATGCGACCGAGAAGCCAATCCGCCAGCACTGCTCCCAGCCACAACCCTGCGCCTGTACCGAGCAACCCGAGGAGCCCGAGCAGCCACACAAACCAGGCGCGCAGCGTGGCGTGGGGTACACCGAGGACGTGCAAACGGAGAAGGGTAGGCCACAAACGCCGTAGCCAGCTTACGGCAACCTGATAGATGAGAAACCAGGCGACCACCAGCGCCAACATACCAAGAGCGCCAACGTTGAAGAGAATCGACTTGCCAAGCTGATCGGCTGGGTTCTGCGCAGCCACGGAGACCACATCAAAGCCGGCCGCGCGGATCTCTGCAAGCGCCGGCGCGGGCGCGGGCAGTCCCGCACCGATGCCGGGCGCAAGGGCATTGAAGGTGGACTTCAATCGAGCAAGCGGATCGGTCACAGTCACGGCGACGTACGAGAGTCGATCTTCGCGGTAGCCGAGCAGTTCCTGCGCCGCACCGATATCCATGAGCGCGGTTCCTGGCGGCAGGCTGCTGACAACGTCGGCCGGTCGCCGCCAACTATCCCGCAGGTCGGTCGAGATCCAGGCTCGATCAAACCCGGAAACCGTCACCTCATCCGCTGGGTGAGTAGCGGAATCGACCATCGATTCAGTGACCTGAGCGACCAATAGGTCGATACCCACCACGCGCACCATGGCCCCATCCAGAAACCGGCTCTCGTCGACCACAGGCGCGAGATCACGCACCTGCGGCAGACCGCCCGCCAACCAGCGTCGTCGCAGTTCGAAGTACTCCGCCGCAGAAACTCGCGTCTTGTGCAGAAAGAAATTGTAGTCACCCAATTCGACCAGCGAGGTTGCGCGCGTCTGGCGCTCGATCGCAACGCTCACCTGATGTACCGCAACCATGGATACACTCGCCAGCGTGATCCCGACCAGAGCGATGGCGCTTGACCAGGGAGAGCGGGCGAGGAACCTCGCGAGCGCGGTGAAGATCACGTTGGTGTTTTGGCCAACTGCAGTTGTTGCTCGGCAAGCTCCGCAACCCGCGAACTGTGGGTTGCGACGATCAGTCCGAGGCCCTGTTCCCGGGCCGCAGCGAACAGCGCGCTCGCCACCTGCTGGGCATTATCCTGATCGAGATTGCCGGTCGGTTCATCGGCCAGCAAAACCGCGACGTCCAACGCCAGGCTGCGGGCGACCGCCACCCGCTGTTGTTCGCCGCCCGAGAGGCGTTCGGGAAAACGATCCGCCGCATCCTGTAGACCGAAGCGCGCGAGCAGTTCCAAGCAGCGGTCACGTCCGGGACGCGCGCCGTTCAGGTAGCCGGGCAGCGCAACGTTCTCCAGTACCGTCAGGGTTGGAACCAGGTTAAAGAACTGGTGGATATACGCGATGTGGCGACGGCGACACAACGTGCGTTCCCGTTCGTTCATCCGGTGCAGGGCAAATCGTTGGTCGTGGCTGAGTATATCTATCTCACCCTCGTCGACCGCCATCAGACCGGCGATCAGATTGAGTAGGGTCGATTTACCCGAGCCGCTAGGACCGGTGAGCGCCAGCGACGAGCCCGTCGGCAGGGAGAGTGCGACACCCCGCAGCACCTGATTGCGACTCTCGCCGTCGTGATAACTCTTGCTGACCTGCCTGACCGCCACACAGGTTGACATGTCAGCGGATCGGCTGCATGCCCTGACGGCGCAATTCAGACGTGAGTTCCATGAGATGATCGCCTTCCAGCACGCCGGTCAGAGCCCCATCGACGTGGATGAACTGACTGAGCGTCTGCAAGCTGCGTACGGTGGGCTCGATCATCTGCCAAGCGCCCCCCGCGCGTTGCTCGAGCGCCTGCGCGGGCATGATCCAGTCTTCATCAGCCGTTTCCCCACTATGCGCAAGCGTTTCCTGATCGCTCGGCATGGCGGCCAGGAAGAATCGGGTATCGAAACGCCGCGGGACGCTGTCGGGGGTAATCCAATGACTGAAATAGGCCAGGCGATCACAGGCGATCACCAAACCTTCAGCGTCGCAAAGATCTGCAAAGGAGATTTCGTCGGCGAGCAGCGCCCGTCGCAGTTCCGAAAAACGTTCGCGCACGGCCGGCTGGGCGAAGTCGATCATTTCATCACCTCGGCGGGCTAACAAGACACCACACTCCTCGAAGCATTCTCGAGCAACGGCCACCCAATAGCGCGACCCGCCCGCCGCGACCCCCAGCAGTTCACTGGCATAGTCGTCTTCCAGGCTGCCGCAGAGATGTGGCGCCCAGTCCTCGTCGTCCACCTTTCCTCCGGGGAAGACGTGCAGATCTGGAAAGTCACCCCTACCCGGGCGCTTCACCATATACACTTCCATCGCGCTGCCCGCCTGACGCACGAGCATGACCGTGGCGGCGAGGCGGATGTTGCCCCGCTGCAGCGGCTGGTGTTGGCTCTGGTCTGGCTCAGTCATTTGATATCAAAATGCCATCATTGCGTAGCGGTGTTCTTCCGCAGTAGGGTGGAGAGAGCAAGGAGGAGGGACATTGATCGACCCAAAAGAAAAACCTCACAAATTTGTGGTGCGTCTCCCCTTGCGTATCCGCGATCAGATCGCCGAGGCCGCAGCCTACTACCGACGAAGCATGAACTCCGAGATTGTAGCGCGATTGGAACAATCATTCAGCGGGATTCCCTCCACGACCCAGGTTGAGGACTTGGCTCCCGACGTCTACCCGCAACTCGAGTATTTCTTTGGGCGCACATTATCGAGTGAAGAGGAGGATCTGGTGCGGGCGTACCGCCACCTGAGTCAGGAGAAGAAGCACGCGCTGTTGGAGCTCTTGTCATGAACGAACCGGTTCTTGCGCCCTACTTTCACCCCACCACCATCGTTTTTGTGGACGACAACGCCGGGTTCTTACAGAGTCTCGAATTCGACCTACCCGAAGACCTCTCCTACGTCAGTTATCTCTTTCCCGAAGAGGCGCTGGCCGCGATCAATTCGCGAGCGCATCTCCCGACACTCTACGAGCGCTGCTATGGGCCACTCATCCATGACCCCCAACCCGGAGCCGCACAGATCGACCTCAAAGTGCTGGAGCGCGAGATCGATCACATCAACCGATTCAACCGATTCAGCACCGTGATGATCGACTATTCCATGCCCAACATCAGCGGCCTCGAATTCTCGCGGCAGATCGAGGACCCTTATATCAAGCGCGTGCTGCTGACCGGCGTCGCTGACGAGGTCACGGCGGTCGCTGCCTTCAACGATGGGCTGATCGATCACTACTATCCAAAGTCCTCGCTGAGGGATCGTACTTCGATCATCCCTTTGATCGCGCACATGCAAGGTGTGTACTTCAGTCAATTCAATCGGGCTCTGTGTTTCGAACACCTCGTCCCCGGGTCGATCCTGAACGATCCAGCCGTGCGCACCGCTCTGGTGGCGCTCTTCGAGCGCCTGGACATCGTCGAATATTATCTGGCCCACAACCCGCTCGGTTTTCTCCTCCTGCGCGCGGATGGTTCGCGAGTGCGTTGCCTGGTCGCACACCAGCGCGAGATCGAGGCACAGGCCGAGATCGCCCGTCGGCACCAAGCCCCCGGCCGGGTCGTCCGCAAACTGAGCCAGGGTCGAGCGATCGCGTTCCTCCCTGAAGATCCGGACTTCTACCTGGGACGCGAAGACTATGCGTGGGAAGAGTGCCTGGTGCCCTGTCAGCCGATCCCCAGGGCGGACGATTGGCGCTTCGGTTATCTCGAAAATCCACCCCTGGATATTGATATCGATCCTGAGGCAAGCTGCTACAACAGGTATCTACGCAGCGGCCAGCCGCGCGGCATCCAATAAGCGCGATCCAGAATACGATGCCCTCCGGCGCGGCGGCGCCCACAGCGTCCTAGCCGCTCGCGACCACCCGGCGCTGCAACGCGGCGAACGCCAGTTCGGTGAGGATCGCGAGCAACGCCGCCGGTATAGCCCCCTGCAGAATCAGCCCAACATCGCCCAGAGCAAGTCCGACCACAATCGGGTCGCCTAGGCCGCCTGCGCCAATGAAGGCGGCAAGGGTTGCCGTGCCGATACTGATGATCGCGGCGGTCCGGATACCGGCAAAGATCGCCGGCATCGAGAGCGGCAAGAGGACGTGACGCAAACGCTCACGCTCATCCAGACCCAGTGCCTGGGCCACATCGACCAGAGTCGGATCAACTCCCGTGAGGGCGGTGACCGCGTTGCGCAGAATAGGCAGCAAGGAATAGAGGAACAACGCCACAACCGCAGGGATGAAGCCAATGCCGAAAAGCGGGATCATTAACGCGAGCAAAGCGATGGAAGGGATGGTCTGCAGCAGCCCGCACACATAGATGACAAAGCTGCTCAGGCGCGCGTGGCGGTAGGTCAGGAGGCTGAGGGCTAGACCAACGAGCGTTGCCAACAAGAGCGCCAGCCCGGTCAATTGAAGATGCCGCAGCGTGTTGCTCCACAGATCCTGCCACATACGATCGACCGACGGGGTTTCAGCCACAATGCCCAACTCAGCCAGGAAACCCGCAGCAACTTCCGAATGACTGCGAGACTCAAACACCACCTGGGCATTGAGACGCTGCATGGTCGCGTTGTCGATGCTCGCCGCCAGACGATCGAGCACACCGCCGGCGGCCGCCGGAAGATCGGTGTGCGTGAGAGGTACGGCCAGGTAACTCGGGAAGTAATCGCGATCATCTTCAAGCACCCGCAGCTTATAACGCACCAACTCGCCGTCGGTGCTGTAGGCATCCGTCACCCCGATCGCGCCACTATCGATCGCCTGATAGGCCAGGCCATGCTCGATCCCTTGCACGTCCCTAGCCAGACCATAACGAGCGCTCAAACCGGGCCAGCCATCCTGTCGCTCCAGGAACTCGTGACTGAACACCGCTTTTAGTTCACCGGCTTTGCGCAGATCACCGATGGAGCGCAGACCGTAGGTTTTAGCGACGCTCTCTTTAACCGCGATCGCATAGGTGTTATTGAAACCCAGAGGCTCTCGCAAGCGTAAACCCTCTTGTTGCAACATCTCATTAAGGTGCGCCACCTCGGGGTTGTTCGGCAGTTTTAGAATCGCCTGGCTGAGGGTACCGGTGTACTCCACATAGACATCTATCTCGCGCTGTTTGAGCGCTTCGTAACAGATCAGCGTTCCGCCGAGTCCAAACTTTCGCTCGACGGTAAAGCCCTCCACTTCCAGCAGCTGGGATATGATCTCGGCGAGTACATAGCTTTCGTTGAAATTCTTGCTCGCCACACGAATGGGCGCGTCGGCCAGAGCGCCGAGGCTCGGGAGCAGCAAGACGGTGAGCAGGAGAATCCGCATGGCTCTAGAACAGCTGACTTTCAACAAGGGACTGAACATAGCCAGGCCGGGGATTGGTAAGCACCTGCGCGGTCGGGCCGGCCTGGGCGATCATCCCCTGGTTCAGAATGACGATGTGCTCCGCCAGCCGACGCGCCTCGCGCAGGTCGTGGGTCACCAGCAGCGTGGTGACTTGGGAGCGGCGTTGCACGGCTTCGAACACCCCATATATGTCGACCCGGGTGATCGGATCGATCGCCGAAAAAGGCTCGTCGAGCAGCAGGAGTTCGGGCTCTAACATCAGAGCACGACAAAGTCCCACACGCTGTTGTTGCCCGCCGGAAAGTTGGCGCGGCTGGCGGGTCAGAATCTCTTCCGGCAGACCCATATCGTCGAGTAAGCCCGCAATGCGCGCTTCGATGCGGGACTCGTCCCAACGTTCGAGCTGTGCCACCAGCCCGATGTTGCGACGCACCGTTAGATGCGGGAACAGGCCAGCACCTTGCACCGCGTATCCCAGCCGGCGCTGGTAGTGCTTGACGTTCTCGTGCGGGATCGCCTCTCCGAAGACCTCCAGCGAGCCCGCGTCCTGGCGCAACAGACCATTCACCAACCGCAACAGTGTGGTCTTGCCGCTGCCGCTGGCGCCGACGATGGCGCTGGTGACGCCTGCGGGGAAATCCACGCTGACATCTTGCAGCACTTGGGCGTCCACATAGCGCTTGGCGATACCCTCCATCCGTACCGCGATACTCACGTTCAAATTCCGTAGCGCATACGCACGTCGGCCCCGTGGGCCATGAGAGCATGGAGAATCTCGAGATGGGCAGGATTGTCCACTGCCTCAGCGGCCATCTGGGTGAGGCGATGATCGTAGGCGTCGAGGTTCAACCAGTCGCCTTCGCCGGTCAGCTTCTGATTCACAAAACTCCGCCAGTCATACATCTCGCCCTCGTCCAAGAGTTGCGGAAAAGAGCGCGCTTTCAGGCGCTGGGCCAGGGCGTGCAGACGCGGGTCGACAAAGTCCATATCTTTCCAGCGGCCATACTCCAACTCCTCATGAAACGAGCGACAGCGTGAACGATCTTCGTCCTGCAGAAAGC